>JBFYPS010000282.1:0-13197 GCA_041303135.1 Crocinitomicaceae bacterium
TCGCTTTTGAATAAAACTTTGTCATCCAAATTATTGGTGTTCACAACAACCCAACCTCTAATAATGTCTTCAAATCGAACATCAATATTTCTTGGCATTTTCATGCGTATGACATATTGATCACCATTGTCTAACCTTCTTTTTACTTCATCAGCCGAAAGGGTTAACGAGTTTTGCAATGACATTCTGGTAACTGTATTGTATTGCCAGTTTGGCATTCCCATAGCTTTAGCTTGTGCTCTAACATTGTCAAGTTCTTCAGCGGTGTCAAAAGCGTAATAAGCTTTGTCATTTGCTATTAATTCTTCAGCAAAAGGTTTGTATATTTCTTTTCTTTCCGATTGAACATATGGACCATATTTTCCACCGATTCCCGGTCCTTCTGTAGCGTGGATTCCGCACCATTGTAATGCATCCAATATATATGCTTGAGCACCTTCAACAAATCTTGTTTGATCGGTGTCTTCAATTCTGATAATAAAAGTACCGTTGTTTTTTTTAGCAAAAAGATAATTGTACAATGCTGTACGAACGCCTCCCATGTGCAACGGACCCGTTGGTGATGGAGCAAAACGAACGCGAACTGGTTTGTTTGACATACTTAATAATTTTGACACAAAGATAAGCTTTTGAACTTCAAAATTCTTGTTAAACATTAGAATTTGTTTGTTGTTAAAGTAATAAGTTTTACTTTAGTAAGTTATTCTTTATACATGTTGTGCGGATGGAACCTTTTGAACATTTATTAAATCAGATAGATGCTTTTATAAGAAAGTATTACAAAAATGAAATGCTGAAAGGAGGAATTTTATTCTTGGGCGTTTTGTTGTTGAGTTATCTAATTGTTGCCTCTTTAGAATATTTTGGAAGATTTTCTTCTTCCATTAGAGCATTTTTGTTTTTTAGTTTTTTGGCAACAAACATATTTTTGTTGGTAAAGTATCTTATTATTCCACTTTTGAAGTTGATTTCTTTTGGTAAACGAATAGATAGATATCAAGCTTCTTCCATTATTGGTTCTTTTTTCCCAAATATTTCAGATAGACTTTTGAATACTTTACAGTTAAATGATTCTTTGTCGAATCAAGATGTAAACTTTGAGTTAATTAGAGCCAGTGTAGTGCAAAGAGCACAAAATTTGTCTGTTGTACCTTTTGTAAACGGAATTGACTTAAAAAGGAATTTAAAGTATGCCAAATATGTTGTTCCTATAATGCTTGTTTTCCTTTTGATAGCTTTTGCTTTTCCTAAATTAATTCTGCAAGGAACGAATAGAATTGTTCACTATAATCAAGAGTTTAAAATTGAAGCGCCATTTGATTTCGTTTTAACAACCCCTTTATCAGGAATTGAAGAAGGCCAAGACGTTCCTGTTGCTGTTAAATTGAAGGGGCAGGAATTGCCTGAAAAGATTTATTTAGTGAGTTCGCAAGGTAAATTTTTAATGAATAGAACTTCCAAAATTAGCAGCTTTTACATTCTTAAAAACTTGAAGGAAAACACTGTTTTTCATTTTGAAGCGAATGGTTTTACTAGTGAGGAATATAATCTTCCTGTCGTTCCTAAATCTGCGATTGGTCGTTTTCAAGCGTCAATCCATTATCCTGTATATTTAGGAAAGAAGGATGAAATTGTTTCCAATGTTGGGGATTTAGAGATTCCTGAAGGTACAGTGGTTGAATGGAGTGTTTTAACTAAAAACACCTCAAAAGTTTCGTTTCGCTGGAATGATACTTCTCAAGTTTTTAGTGATCAAGGGTTTAAAGTTAGAAGAAGGTTTAGAAATTCTTCTGATTTAAAAGTTTCCTTGACGAATGTTTTTACAAATAAAAAGGATTCTTTAAATTATTCAATTTCTGTGGTTAAGGATGCTTTTCCAAGCATTCAGGCAAAAGAATCAATGGATTCTATTTCTAGCGCAATTCGTTTTTTTGAAGGTCAGATTTCCGACGACTATGGGTTAAATAGTTTGACTTTTTATTATCAAATAGTTTCTGAGAAAGGTGTTAAAAAACAACAGAAAATATCTGTTGCAAAAACTTATGGAACTGATATGCCCTTTTCTTTTGCAATTGATTTTAGAAGAGAAGAACTTTCTGTCAATGATAAGATTGAATACTATTTTATAGTGTCTGATAATGATGGAGTTAATGGGAGTAAAAGTGTTCGTTCACAGACTTTTGTGTATGAATTACCATCCTTGTCTGAATTGAACGAATTAAGAGATGAGAATCAAAATCAAACCAAGAAGGAATTAAATGATTTGTTGAATAGAACCAAAGAGTTCCAAAAAGACATTCAAAAATTAAAGAAAGAAACGTTGAATTCTAAGTCCAATGAATGGAATAAATTAAATCAGGTTAATCAACTGAAGGAAGAGCAACAATCTCTTCAAAAGGCGCTGGAACAAATGCAGATGCAAATGCAAGAAAGTAAGGATGAAAAAAATCAACTTTCTGAAATGGATCCTGAGTTGTTGGAAAAACAAGAGATGTTAGAGAAGCTGTTGGAGGAAGTAATGGATGATGAGTTGCTTGATTTGTTGAAGCAACTTGAGGACCTAATGAAAGCTCCAGACAAAAATCAATTGAATCAAAAAATGGATCAATTAGAGATGAAGTCTGAGGATATGAAAAAACAGTTAGATAGAAGTCTTGAAATGTTGAAGAAGTTACAAGTAAATGAAAAGCTGGATGACATTCAAAAGGAATTGAATGAACTTTCTAAAGAACAAAAGGAACTCAAGGATCAAATTGAAAGTAAAAAGATAGAGGATAATAAGTCTCAAGAAAAGCAGGAAGAAATAAACAAAAAGTTTGATGAAATTAAAGATGATTTAAAAGAACTTAATGAATTAAACAAGGCGCTCGATAAACCAATGAATTTAGGTGATCAAGAAGAGAAAAAGGAAGAAATATCTAAAGAATTATCTGAAGCCAAAGAGAATTTAAGTAAACAAAAGGAGAAGAAGGCTGGAGAGAATCAGAAGAAATCTTCTGAAGAGATGAAAAAGCTAGCTGATGAATTGGAGATGATGCAATCGGCTGCCAACAAGAAGCAAGACGAAGAGGATATTAATCTCTTAAGGTCTATTTTAGAAAGTTTAATGACTTTAAGTTTTACTCAAGAGGAAACGATGATTAAATTTTCTAAAGTTCGTGACAACGATCCTTTTTACCGCAAATTGGGTAGAACGCAACGCAATATTATTGATGATACCAAGGTTGTTTCTGATAGTTTAGAAGCCTTAGCTAAGCGTCAACCGAAAATAGCTTCATTTATTGACAAGGAATTAAATGAAATTAAGCAAAATTTTGCTTTAGGGTTAGAGGATATAGATGAACATAGAAGACGAGAGCTTGGTCAGCATTTGCAGTTTGTGATGACTGCCTATAATAATTTAGCACTCATGTTAAATGAGAGTTTACAAAGTATGCAAAACCAAATGCAAAGTGAAATGCCTGGTTCTGGTAGCTGTGATAAACCTGGTGGAAAAGGCTCAAAGCCGAAATCGGGTGATGATGCCGGTGATATGAAAGAGATGCTTAAGAAGCAGTTAGAGCAGATGAAGAAAGGTAATAATCCTGGTGGTAAATCTCCTGGTGATAAAGAGGGTGATGGATCGCAAGGAATGCCAGGTTTAGGGAATAAAGAAATTGCAAAAATGGCTGCTCAGCAGACCGCCATTCGTCAACGTTTAGAACAAATGCGTAACGAGATGAATAAAGAGGGAAAAGGTCTAGGCAATAAGCTAAATCCTTTGATTAATGAGTTGGAACAACAGGAGAAAGATTTGATAAATAAACGCTTTTCGAAAGAGATGATTAAGCGGCAGCAAGACATTTTGACTAGATTGTTGGAAAGCGAAAAAGCCTTGAATGAAAGGGGTTTTGAGGAGAAACGTGAATCAAAATCTGGAAAAAATTTCAATTATAGTAACCAAAAGCGAATTGACGAGTATAATCAGCAAAAACTAAAACAAGTTGAATTACTTCGTGCTGTAGATCCTATGTATCGCAAATATTATAGAGATAAAGCAAGTGAATATTTTAATGGTGTTTTGTAATTGTTTTGATTAATTCTTTTAAAATGAGTTTAACAGTTATTGAAAAATTAAGTGTTCCATCAGAGTTGTCGAGTCTATCGATAGTGGAGTCTTTGATTGATCGTGTTTGTGGTTCTCTTGGTGTTCATGAAGATGCTTATGGAAATATTCTGATTGCGGTAACTGAAGCTGTCAACAACGCTGTCATTCACGGGAATCAGTTCAAGCCAGATATTGATGTTGACGTTGAAGTGTTAGATGTTGATGATCGTTTGTGCTTTAGTATTAAAGATAAAGGTGAAGGTTTTGATTTTAATAATTTACCTGATCCAACTGCTCCTGAAAACATTGAAAAGGAAAATGGAAGAGGTATTTTCTTAATTAAGAATCTTGCTGATGAATTAGTTTTTGATGAGGGCGGAAGAGTTGTAAATATCTTTTTTAATAGAGCCTGATGATTGATATTAATTATGAGGAAACAGATGATTTGGAGCTGTCTAAATCTAAGATTCAAGATTGGTTAGATCTGGTTTGTAGGAATGAAGGTAAAGTTTTGGAAGAGGTAACCTTGATTTTTTGTTCTGATAATTATTTATTGGAAATTAACCAACAGCATTTGAATCATGATTTCTTTACTGACATTGTAACTTTTGATTACTGTGTTGATGATTTAATTAGTGGTGATTTATTTATTAGTGTTGATAGGGTTTTTGAAAATTCTGCCGTTTATGATGTTTCTTTTTTCACTGAATTGCACCGGGTTATTGTACACGGTGTTTTGCATCTTTGTGGCTATAAAGATAAGTCCGCTGAAGATGAAGTGCTCATGAGATCCAAGGAAGACGAAGCGCTTGAGTTGATTAGTTTCACGTGAAACATTTAACTTGCTATCTTACTATCTTCTAATTTTGTTTCACGTGAAACATATTAAAAATGCTTAAAAAATACGATGTCATTGTTGTGGGGGGTGGACACGCGGGTTGTGAGGCTGCAAATGCAGCTGCAAAACTTGGGAGTTCGGTGTTGTTGATTACGATGAACATGAATACGATTGCTCAAATGAGTTGTAATCCTGCAATGGGCGGGGTTGCGAAAGGTCAAATTGTTCGTGAAATTGATGCCTTAGGTGGTGGAAGTGGTGTTGTTTCTGATTTGAGTGCAATTCAGTTTCGAATGCTGAATTTATCAAAAGGTCCTGCTATGTGGTCTCCCCGTACTCAGAATGACAGAATGAAGTTTGCTGAAGAGTGGCGTTTGTTGTTGGAAAGAAATATCAATGTTGATTTTTGGCAAGATTCTGTTGTTGGTTTATTAGTTTCGGGTGATTCTATTTCGGGGGTTAAGACCTCCATTGGTTTGGATGTTTTTGCCGATAGTGTGGTTTTAACAAATGGTACTTTTTTAAACGGTTTGATTCATTTGGGTGAAAAGCAATTTGGAGGTGGTAGAATAGGTGAAAAAGCTTCGTTTGGAATTACGGAAGATTTAGAACGTTTGGGCTTTGAGTCTGGAAGGATGAAAACAGGTACTCCGCCTAGGATTGATGGTCGATCTTTGGATTATTCGAAAATGGAAGTTCAAGAGGGAGATATGAACCCTTCTAAGTTTAGTTTTGGTAAAACAAATGCATTAACTACTCAAAGAGCTTGTCATATAACATATACAAATGAAGAAACGCATGATATTCTTCGAACAGGTTTTGATCGTTCTCCAATGTTCAATGGTGCAATTCAAAGTCGTGGTCCTAGGTATTGTCCGAGTATTGAAGACAAGATTAATCGTTTCGCTGAGCGAGATAGACATCAGTTGTTTGTTGAGCCAGAGGGTTGGAATACTTGTGAGATTTATGTAAATGGGTTTAGTACTTCTCTTCCTGAAGAAATTCAGTTGGAGGCGCTTCGATCTGTTCCTGGTTTTGAAAAAGCTAAGATGTTCCGTCCAGGGTATGCGATTGAATATGATTACTTCCCTCCTACTCAATTGAAACACACTTTAGAAACTAAGTTGGTTAAAGGACTTTATTTTGCAGGGCAGATTAATGGGACCACTGGTTATGAAGAGGCTGCTTGTCAAGGCTTGATGGCTGGTATTAATGCTAGTAGAAAAGTCTCTGGGAAAGAAGATTTTATTTTGTCTCGATCTGAGGCATATATTGGTGTTTTGATTGATGATTTGATTACCAAAGGCACAAAAGAACCTTATAGAATGTTTACTAGTCGTGCTGAGTATAGAATTTTGTTGCGTCAAGATAATGCTGATATTAGATTAACTCCTTTGGGTCATGCGATTGGTTTGAATAGTGATGAAGCAATGGAGCAAGTTGCGATTAAAAATAAAGGGGTTTCTGATTTTAAATATCAATTGAAATCAATTGGTGTAACACCAATGCAAGCTAATCCTTATTTGCTAGAAGTCGGTTCTTCTGAAATCAATCAAAAAGTAAAATTTTCGAGTTTAATAACTCGCCCATTGGTTGGTTTGGATGTTCTGCGTAAAATGAATAGTGATTTAGATTCAATGATTATTGATTTTGAATCTTTACATGTTGATATTCCAATTCAGACAGAAATTCAATTAAAGTACGAAGGATATATCGCGCGTGAAGAGGAAATGGCAGCGAAGTTAAATAGACTTGATGACTTAAAAATACCTTTGGATATTGATTACAAAGCATTAAAAAGTATTAGTTTGGAGGCTAGAGAGAAATTAATTGCTGTTCGACCTGCTACAATTGGTCAAGCTTCCCGTATTAGTGGAATATCACCAAGTGATGTTTCTGTTTTATTAATTTATTTAGGGAGATAGTTTCACGTGGAACAAATTAAAACATATACAACTTGCCCTGTTTGTGATCAGACAAGTTTTGTGGATTTTTTGACTTTAAAAGACCACATGATTACTAAAGAGGATTTTAAAATAGTAAAATGTGAATCATGTGGTTTTCACTTTACCAACCCCATTCCATCTGAAAGTATAATTGGACATTATTATAAAAGTGAAAACTATATTTCGCATTCATCTTCAAAAGCTGGATTGATCAATAGAGCATATAATGTTGTTAGAAATATTACGCTTAAGAATAAAGTTAAATTAATTAGCCGTTTATCAAACGGTAAAGATTTGCTTGAAATTGGATCTGGAACGGGACATTTTTTAAAAGCTTCTTTGAATGCAGGTTTTAATGTGCAAGGTTTGGAGCCGGACGAAGATGCAAGATTGTTTGCAAAAAATCAATTTGGTTTAGTTTTACAAAGTTTGGATGAAATTACAGAAATTGAATCTAATTCAAAAGACGTGATTACAATGTGGCATGTACTCGAGCACGTTTATCATTTAAAAAGAGATGTTGCAGAATTTGTGCGAGTCTTGAAAAATGATGGTGTATTGATTATTGCGGTGCCTAATATGAATTCATGGGATGCAAAACATTATGGTTCCTTTTGGGCAGCTTATGATGTGCCAAGGCACTTGTATCATTTTCAGGAATCGACAATAAAAAAAATGTTTGAGCATTTCAATTTAGAATGCGTTGAGGTTTTACCCATGAAATTTGATTCCTACTATGTCAGTATGCTTTCAGAAAAATATAAAGGAGGAAATGTGTTATCAGGAGTTCTAAACGGATTGAAATCGAATTTGAAGTCAAAAAACCATGGTTTTAGTTCTCAAATTTATGTTTTCAGGAAAAATAAAGCGATATAAAGGGTTTTCTTTGTGTTTATGGTAGAATCACTATGGCTTTGTTAAGTTATTAGATTAGAAAGGGTGAAAAATTTAACATTTTCACCCTTTTTTTATTTTTCCATTAGAATTTTAGTTTTTTATTGGTTCTATCCAATCTCCATGTTCTTTGATTAAATCAATCAATGCATCGACCGCATCTTTTTCAGGAACGTTTTTTTTAACAATTTCTTTTTCCTTGTACAAATGAATTTTTCCCGGGCCAGTTCCTACATATCCATAATCTGCATCAGCCATTTCTCCAGGTCCATTCACAATACATCCCATGATGCCAATTTTGATTCCTTTAAGATGCGAAGTTCTGTTTCTAATTTTTGAAGTGGTTTCTTGCAAATCAAAAAGTGTTCTTCCGCACGAGGGACATGAAATATATTCGGTTTTTGAGATTCTTGTTCTTGTAGCTTGTAAAATTCCGAAAGAAAGTGAATTGATTAGTGTCGTTGGTTGTGTTCCTTTGATCCAGATTCCATCTCCAAAACCATCGATAAATTGATTTCCTGAATCACTTGAAACTGATAATTGAAAGGTTTCTAAATCTGATTCGTTTTCTTCGTATTTTAATATGACAGGATTTTCAATTTTGTTTGCGTCAAATTGTGCTCTAACAAATCTGTATAATTGTGTTTTGTTAAAGAATTTTGTGTTAAGTACAAAAACGGTAAAAGGTTTATTCTGGCAAAATTCAACACTGATTTTTTCAGCATCAATTTCGATAAAATGTAAGCTGTCAATCTTGTTTTCTTTTGCCTCCTCTTCTGTTAAATAAGGAAAGCAATGTTTTTGATTTTGGTAATTGTTTTTCCAGTTTTCGTAGTTGAAGACGGCGCCTAGAGTTCCAGGGATTTCGAAAAGGAGCTTATTGTTTCCAAAAAAAACATAATCTGCAGCCAAATCTTGCAAGTTCCATTTGTCTAAAGGAACAGAGTAATTATATCCAAAACCGTAAAAATTAGTCTGATTTATTTCTTCTTTTTTAGATAGATCTGCAAATACAACAGGCACATTTTTTCCGCCTATATTCTGAATGGGAAAGGTGTGTCTTCTTTCATACGAATACGGATTATATTTAACTATTAAATTAGTTTTAATATTAAAAACATTGTTTTTTAAACTAAATTTATTTATTAATTTTTTAGCTACAGGTATTTCAAATTCAGGGTCTTCAGTTAAAGAAACTCTTATTGTATCACCTAATCCATCTTCTAATAATGCACCTATTCCAACTGCAGATTTAATTCTTCCATCTTCACCATCTCCTGCTTCTGTCACTCCTAAATGTAAAGGATAATTCATCCCTTCTTCAAGCATTGTTGCTACCAATAATCTATATGCTTGAACCATCACAATCGTGTTGCTTGCTTTCATTGAAATTGCCAAATTGTGGTAGTCCATTTTTTGACAAATCCTTAAAAATTCCATGGCAGATTCAACCATTCCTTCGGGGGTGTCGCCAAATCGACTTAAAATTCTGTCCGAAAGTGATCCGTGGTTAGTGCCAATTCGCATCGCTGTTCCATGCTCTTTACAAATTTGCACTAAGGGTTTGAATTTTTCTTCGATTCTTTTTAATTCAGAAAGATAAGATTCGTCAGTAAAGTCAATTTCTTCAAATTTCTTTTTGTCAGCGTAATTTCCAGGGTTAACTCGAACTTTTTCGATTAATTTTGCCGCGATTTCAGCAGCGTTTGGTGTAAAATGAATGTCGGCTACCAATGGTGTATTATAGCCTAATGATTTTAATTTTTCACTGATTTTTCCAAGATTTTCTGCTTCTTTTTTGCTTGGTGCCGTAAGCCTAACAAGTTCACAGCCAGCATCTATCATTCTAATAGATTGTTCAACGGATTTATCTGTATCCATTGTATCTGTAGTAGTCATTGATTGAGCACGGATGGGCTGATTTCCCCCAATTTTAATGTTTCCAATCGTTATTTCATGTGTAACAAATCTGTTTCTATTGAAATAATCAACAAAATAATTTTTTGAAGTTTGTTTCTTTTCCATTGATATTTTTGTTGTCAAGCCACTATACAACAAAATTAATGTAATTTATGTTTACGATCGATTTTTGAACATTTTACTATGGACTAATTATTTGGATAAAAGATTACATATTTTTAAATTTGTTATATTTGTGTTAAAATTATGTGAAAACTATGAGCATTCCTTCAATTTCTTTCTCCAAAAGTCACAATGTTGAATTTTATAAGACGCTACAACAGCGCGTTCGTGAATATTTTAAAGACACCAAAAAATCTAGATTTGCCAACACCAACATGGTGATCAAAACTATTTTTATGATTTCTTTGTACGTCGTACCTTTTGTATTACTTCTCACCGTTATTGAAAGTCCAACAATTTCATTTTTGATGTGGCTTGTTATGGGATTTGGTATGGCAGGAATTGGTTTGTCAATTATGCATGATGCCAATCACGGCGCATATTCTAAGAATAAGTTCATTAATAAAGCCTTGGGTTTTATCATTTTTGCTGTGGGTGGTTCAGATGTTAATTGGAGAATCCAACACAATATTTTACACCATACTTATACTAATGTTTCTGGAATGGATGAAGATATTAATCCAGGAAAAGTGATGCGTTTTTCACCGCATGCAAAAAGATATAAATTACATAAATATCAACATATTTACGCTTGGTTTTTGTATTGTTTAATGACATTAATGTGGTGTACTGTAAAGGATTATCGTCAAGCTGTGCGTTACAATAAAATGGATTTGATGAAAACGCAAGACATAACTTATGGTCAATTGTTAGCTTCCATAATTGTCTCAAAAATATTATATTTTGCAGTTATTTTTGGATTACCTTTTGTATTTTCTGCACTTCCATGGTGGGCAACTATTTTAGGTTTTTTAGCAATGCAATTTATTGCTGGATTAATTTTGGCAATGATTTTTCAACCTGCACATGTTGTTCCAACTTCTTATTATCCACTACCTGATGAATCAGGTAATATTGACGCTGATTGGGCTGTAAGTCAATTGTATAATACTGCGAATTTTGCACCAAAAGCAAAAGTATTTTCTTGGTACGTTGGTGGATTAAATTTTCAAATCGAACATCATTTATTTCCAAATATTTGTCATGTTCATTATGACAAACTTGCTAAAATCGTAAAGGAAACAGCGAAAGAATTTAATTTGCCTTATATTTCTCAAAAAACCTGGTTTGGTGCCTTAAGAGAACATACAATTATGTTGAAAAATTTGGGAAATAACGATTTTGCTCCTGGAATTCATTAAGTAAAATGAATATCGAAGAATTAAGGTCCTATTGTTTGAGTTTTAAGGGAACTACAGAGGGATTTCCTTTTGATCAAAAAACCTTGGTTTTTAAAGTAATGGGCAAAATGTTTGCCTTGATTGATGTTGATGATTTTGATTCAATTAATTTGAAATGTGATACCGAAAAAGCAATTGTTTTACGTGAAACGTATGAAGGTATAACACCAGGATTTCACATGAATAAATCCTATTGGAACACTGTCAAGTTAAATGCTGACGTATCTGATAAATTAATTTATGAATTGATTGAGCATTCTTATCAGCAAGTCGTGCTAAAACTCACCAAAAAACTTCAAAATGAGTTGCAGGGTTGATAAATATATATGGGCTGTTAGAATAGCAAAAACACGTTCTCAAGCATCAGAATTGATCTCAAAAGGCAAAATTAAATTGAATCAAACGCAAGTGAAACCTGCAAGAGATGTGAAAGTGGGTGATTTTATCAATGTATATAAAAACACGGCTGTTTTTTCCTACAAAATTATTCAATTATTAGAAAAGAGAGTTGGACCGAAGTTAGTAGCTGAGTACTTAATTGATATAACTCCCTTGGAGGAAATTGAAAAATTTAAAACGTATCAAATGGCGCAAAATGCTTACCGTGAATATGGTACAGGAAGACCAACAAAACACGACCGCAAAGACATTGAAGATTATTTGAATTGGGATTAATCTTTTTTTCTAGCAAGAAAACGAACAGTTTGCCTTGTTTTTTGCTCAATCAAAACCGTTTTATTATGAATCATTTTAGCAATCGTTGCATCATCATAATGTCTGATGGTGATTAGTTCCAAATTTGCATTGAACTTCACTTCATATTTTTCTTTGAAAAGATCTAAAACTTGGTCAATATTGATTTTTTTCTGATCAACGGCAAAAGAAAAACTCAAAGCAGAATTTTGCATCAAATTGATTTTAATTCCTGATTTTGAAAGAGTTTCAAAAATATCACTTAGATTTTCTTCTACAATAAATGAAAAATCTTTCGGTGTGATTGAAAATAAAACTTGATCTAGTTTAAATATGAAAGATGGAATCAAATGGTCGTAATCCATTGAAGATTGAATGACCGTTCCGGGAGCACTTGGATCGATGAATGATTTCACATACAACGATATTTGTTTGTTTTGCAATGGCTTGACCGTTTTTGGATGAATAACGGAAGCACCATAATATGCTAATTCAATGGCTTCTTTGAAAGAGATTTGTTCTAATTTAATTGTATCATCAAACCATTTTGGATCTGCATTCAACATTCCAGGAACATCTTTCCAAATTGTAACACTTTTTGCATCTGTGCAATATGCCAAAATCCCTGCTGTGTAGTCAGAGCCTTCTCGGCCTAATGTTGTTGTAAAACCTTCAGAGGTGTGTCCAATAAAACCTTGAGTTACAACTAATTTTGCAGATTTGTACAAAGGAATTAATCTTTCATTGATCAATTCTTGCGTTTTCGACCAATCAACATTTGAATCTCTGTATTGACGATCAGTTCTAATCAATTTTCTGGCATCAGCCCAAATGGATAAGTGACCTTCTTCACGTAAATAAGCATCAACAATAAGCGTACTTAAAATCTCACCAAGTGACACAATTTGGTCGTATTCAAAATCAAAATTATCAGAAATGGGTTGATCAATTTTATTTCGTAAAAAATCAAAAACAGATTCAACTTCCTGATGAACGGCATAATGTTGTTCTTTAAAAAGCTGATTTAAAATATTTAAGTGAAAATTATAGGTTTCTTCAACCAAGTATTTGTAGGATGAAACATTCTTTTCCCAAAGCGCTTGAACGATTTCTTCCAGCGCATTGGTCGTTTTTCCCATGGCAGAAATGACAACCAATCTTTTTTCTGTCGAATACAAAGACAATATTTTCGAAACATTTTGAATTGCTTCAGCATTTTTTACGGATGCACCCCCAAATTTAAAAACCAACATCTTATTCATTTTGAATGCGAAGATATATATTTAGAATTTTAAAATTTAAATTTGGTTGGTTGATTATTTCAAAGCAACAGTTTTTGTTTTTAAAGTAAAATAAATAACAGCTCCAGATTCTTTTTCTTTGGATTTTCAATAAAATATAGTAAACTTGTAATTC
>JBFYPS010000283.1:0-7260 GCA_041303135.1 Crocinitomicaceae bacterium
TTCATATATACTTATAATCAAGGTGTTTTTGATGAAATTTCTTTCTACTTTTTATTTGGTTTTATTTTCCTGTTTTATTGCAAATGCAACTTTGTCAATAGAAGGGACCTATCAAGGAAAAAACTTGTATGTTCAAAATCCTGAAAATGAGGATGGATTTGGTTTCTGTGTTTCCAAAGTGACAGTAAATGGAGATGTTATGCCAGGTGGCACAGGTACAAGTGCATTTGAAATTGATTTTTCACTTTTTAATATTGCAATTGGCGAACCTCTTTTTATCGTAATTGAACATAGTGAAAGTTGTAAACCAAAAATCTTAAATCCAGAAGTTTTATTGCCGAGAAGTACTTTTGTTGTTACCTCAATGAATGTTAATTCTGAAGGAAAGATTAGCTGGACTACCACAGGAGAAAAAGGTAAATTACCGTTTTTTGTCGAGCAATACCGGTGGGATAAATGGGTGCAAATTGGTGAAATACAAGGAAAGGGAACTTCTGGAAGCAATAATTATGAATTGATAATTGCTCCGCATTCTGGAGAAAACACCTTAAGGGTGGTGCAAATCGATCACACAGATGAAAAGAGAGCTTCCAAAGAGGTAAAATTTAAATCAACGGTTCCATTGGTTCAAAAATCACCTGTGATTGTGAAAACAAGTATTCAGTTTACATCTAATGGAAAACCTGTAGAAACCAAATACGAAATTTTTGACGCTTACGGTAATATTGTCAAAAAAGGAACGGGAACCTCAGTTGATTGTGAAAACTTACTTAAAGGGGCTTATTACATCAATTTTGACAATAAAACAGAAAAGTTTTTCAGAGGATAATTTCAAAAAGAATGAATAAAATTGAACATTTAGGAATAGCAGTTTCTAACATTGAAGAATCAGCCAAAATCTATGAAAAACTTTTAGGAAGCGCTTGCTACAAAATGGAGGAAGTAGAATCGGAGGGAGTAAAAACTGCGTTTTATCAAATAGGGGAGTCAAAGATTGAATTATTGCAAGCAACCAACGAGGAAAGTCCAATAGCTAAATTCATTGCCAAAAAAGGTCAAGGAATCCACCATATTGCATTTGATGTTACTGATATTTATTCAGAAATTGAAAGATTAAAAGGTGAAGGTTTTGAGTTAATTAATGTAACACCTAAATCAGGTGCAGATAATAAAATTATTGCTTTTTTACACCCAAAATCTACAGATGGAATTTTGGTTGAATTGTGTCAAGAAAAAAGTTGATGAATTGTTGTTCCAGGTTTCAAAAAATGAGTATTTAATCCAACGGTTTGCGCACCTAGAATGTGCCGTTCTGTGTCGTCAATAAAAAGCGTTTTACTTTTATCTAATTGGTTTTCATTGCAAACTTTGTTAAATATTTCTGCATCAGGTTTTCGCATTCCCATTTCAAAGGAATAGTACGTTTTTTCAAAAAATGAATCTAAGTTGTTTTCCGAAGTAACACTTTTTAATGAGCGATTAACGGCTTGTAAATGAATGTCATTGGTATTACTCAAGAGAAAAATTCGATGTTTTGTTTTTAGTTCTAGAAGGAGATCTAAATTGGCAATTGGAAAATCCAAAATCATGGCATTCCATGCCGCAACGACTTTGTTGGCACTTGTGTTTGGTGGTAAAAAATCAAGAAGTGAGTTTATAAAATAAGGCGTTGAACAAAGACCTTTTTCGTAATTATCAAACAATCCTGATTGAGCAGCTTGTGTGTACATGGACGAAAAATCAGTTAAACCCAATGATTTAAAAGCGTTTTCAGTTAGTTGATAATCAATATTCAGAATGACACCACCCAAATCAAAAATGATATTTTCAAACGAATCGGCCACTTATTTTACACGAATTTCCTGACCAACATTGATTTTATCAGGTTTGATTCCAGGATTTAGTTTTTGCAGTTGTGCAGGTGTCAACCCATGTTTATCAGCAATTCTTCCAAACATATCACCCGATTTTACAGTGTAATATTTTTTGACTTGTGGTTTTGGAACCACAGGTTTAGGAGCTTCTGGTTCTACAATTTCTTGTTTTACCATTCCAGGTTTGGAAAGTTTGATTACTGTATTGACTTTAAGCTTTTGTCCAATATTTAACCAATTGTCTTTCAATCCATTTAATTCTTTTATTTTCTCAACAGTAGTGTTGTATTTTCCTGCAATTACAGTCAAACTTTCATTTCGTTGAACAATGTGGATAGTAGTGACTGTTGAATCATAGTAGATTGTGCCCATTGTTACCAAAGTATCCTTTTTGATTGGTGGTGCAATAACAGGAGGCGTAACTGTGGTGCTTGCAGATTTTTGTGGAATTTTTAATGTTTGACCACGCTTTACATAAGCACTTCGCAGCTTATTTAATTTGGTAATTTGACTGTTGGTTACATTGTATTTTCTTGCAATTGAACTCAAGGTTTCTCCTGATTTAACTTTATGGTAAACGAATTCTTTGGTGTTTGGAGAAATTGCTGGCTGAGTTACTGCCACAACTTCATTTGAATCAATTAGGTTATTTACTGGAAGTGGAGTTAATTTTCCTGAACTTCCATAAAGGCTGTTTTCCAATTTATACAATGAATCTTCTAGACTGACTAGTTTTCCTATTTTAGTCAAAGGACCAGAGATACATTGATTTGGCTGAGTAAATGGAATATATTGTGCCTTGTAAATTGGATTAACGGTTTTGATATCTTCAACAGTCCAATCTATTAAACTGGCGATAGTTGACATGTGAACACCTTTTGTCAAACACATAGTATCAAGTTGATAGTAATGAATTTTGGCAGGTGCTGGTTCAATGTTGTGCTCTGCGTGGTAAGTCAATAAATATGCAGCAGCGATAAAATTTGGAACATATCCTTGCGTTTCACGTGGAAGAAAAGGTCGAACTTCCCAATATGTTCGTTTGCCTCCAGAACGTCGAATTGCTTTGTTGATGTTTCCTGGACCAGCGTTGTATGCAGCCAATGCTAAATTCCAATCACCATAAATTCCAAATAATTTTTTCAGGTATCGACATGCAGCATCTGTTTCTTTCACAGGATCCATTCGTTCATCGATGTAAGAATTTTCTGTGAGACCGTACATTTTACCAGTACCATACATGAATTGCCATAAACCCAAAGCACCAGCTGGCGATTTAACTTGTGGTCTTAATCCACTTTCAATCACGGATAAATACTTTAATTCTATTGGTAAATCATATTTCGCCAAAGCTTCTTCATACATATCGAAATACAAAGCCGAACGACCTAATACAACTTTTGCAAAACTTCTTCTATTGCTTGCAAAAAAACGAATAGTTGACAATGAAATAGAGTTGCAATCTAAATGAAACGGTGTCATTTCATTCATTTTTTCTAATCGTTGACAGTAAACTTCATCAGAAACTTGAGGAATTGTATTTGGCTCATATTCCAAGGCATTGATAATGGAATCGAAATTGGATTGATTGGCAAAATCGGCGTAATATGCATTTAAAGTTTCATCAATTACTCGCATAAAAGCTTCACTGCTAATGCTGTCTTTTACTGCTGGTTTTGGTGTTCTAGTTTGAGAATTTAAACTAGAAAAACTAACAAAAATTAATAATACGGACAAGCAATTTTTCATAACAATAGCTTCAATCGAAAGCCTAAGATAATGCTTTCAGTTAATTAATGCTTCGCTTTACAGCGCAATTTTTTCAATGTAAGAAGAAAAATCATAGAGTGCTTTTTCTTCAAACGGTTTGGCCATTACTTGAATTCCAAAGGGCATATTTTCAGTTGTTTTTCCAAATGGAAGTGAAATTGCTGGATTTCCAGTTAAATTGGCGTGAACCGTAAAAATATCTTGTAAATACATTTGAATTGGATCTGAAACAGCGTTTAATTCAAATGCAGAAGATGGAGTAGTGGGAGTTAAAATAAAATCAAAATTATTGAAAATTTCTTTTGTTTTATTTTGTAAAACGCGTCTTACTTTTTGACCTTTAGTATAATACGCGTCATAATATCCATGAGATAGAACAAAGGTTCCAGCCATGATTCTTCTTAAAACTTCAGGACCAAAACCTTCAGTTCTTGATTCTTTGTAAGTTGCTTCAACACCTTTTGCATTTGCAGCTCTGTGTCCGTAGTGAACACCATCAAATCTTGATAAATTGGAGGAAGCTTCAGCGGTTGTCAAAACATAATAAGTCGGAACCATGTATTCTAAATAAGGAAAAGAAACAGGTTCTACAACATGTCCTTCCGATTTAAGTTTTTCAATGATTTCCAACATCCTGTTTTTTACTTCAGGATTGATTCCTTCAGTTTCAAAACTTTCTTGTATAAATGCGATTCGTTTTTTGCCAATTTCTTTTTCAGGGAAGTAATTTCCAACTGGTTTTGAAGAAGCGGTACTGTCAAATTCATCTGAACCAGCCATGATTTCTGTAACCAAAGCGTTGTCTTCTAAAGTGTTTGAAAAAACACCAATTTGATCAAACGAAGAAGCATAAGCAATTAAGCCGTAACGACTGATTCGACCATAAGTTGGTTTGATGCCAAAAGTCCCAGTAAAAGAAGCCGGTTGTCGAATAGAACCACCTGTATCACTTCCTAAAGCTACGGTACACAAATGAGCAGCAACCGAAGCAGCAGAACCACCTGATGATCCACCAGGAACAGTTTTTCTATTCACAGGGTTTAAAACAGGTCCAAAAGCTGAATTTTCATTCGAGCTACCCATGGCAAATTCATCGCAGTTCAAGCGACCAATCACAACAGCATCTTCGTCAATTAATCTTTGGAGCGCTGTGGCTGTGTAAAGCGATTCAAAACCTTCAAGGATTTTAGAGGAGGCGGAAACTTTATGGCCTTTAAAACAAATATTGTCTTTTATTCCAACTACTAGACCAGCAAGTTTGCCTGCATTTCCTGATTTGATTTTTAAATCGACAGCTGCGGCTTGTTGGCGCACAGAATCTTCAAAAACTTCCAAGAAAGCATTCAGATCTTTGTTTTGATTAATATTTTGAAGGTAATCTTCAACGATATCCAAAACAGATTTACCCGAAGAAAGGGCGATCTTTACCTCAGCAAAATTGTGATACATGAAATAGAAATTTAGAACTTATTTTTTTTCTTCAACTTCAGTGCTTGAAGATTCTCCTTTAGAAGCATCTTTAAATTCTTTGATTCCTTTTCCAAGGCCTTTCATTAATTCAGGAATTTTTTTACCTCCGAATAGCAAAACAACAATTGCCAAAATCAGAATAATTTCCATCATACCAAACTTACCCATCTCTATTTGTAATTTAATTTGTTGCAAATTTAGGGAATTATAATCCAAAGATTACAAATGAGCGATGAAAACAGTAAAATTAACAAGAGATTAAGAGAAAAAGTACTAGTTTAAGCAATAAATTAGATCTTGAAATAAAAAATTATTCATTTAATTTTCTTTTTAAAACATTGTATAATAAAAATTAATATTATTGTAGTTGTTAAAAGATTAAAATTTTAACAAAGCTGTGGTTTTTTGATAAATTATATTGTGTTTTGTTATAGGTTTTTGATTCGTATTTAGTAATTTATAAATACTCATAAATTGCTGCATAAGAGTCGAAATGAGACTAAATATAAACGCAAAAAAGCACATTTTGACTACTGAAAATGAAAGAATAGAGATGAGAATATTAATTGTTGTTGATGATTTTTTGATAGGGGAATCTTTAAGACAAATAGTTCAAAAACATGGTGCTATTGAATGTAAAATTATAGATTCGAAAAGCTTTGTTATTGAAAATATAAACTCATTTCTGCCAAGCTTAGTCTTTATTCATATTCTGAAAGATAAACCAACAAAAGGAATTGAAATAGGTCAATTTTTGAATGAAGAAACATCCGTTTTATTTGCTTTTATTTCTGCGCAGTCTGATCTAAAAATAATGGATTTAGCTATACAAACAAATCCGATTGGTTATATTTTAAAACCTTTTAGAGAAGGAGAGATATACGCAATAATGCAAATTGCAAGGCAAAAGTTAAAAATTGAATACTTGCATTTGAAAGATAATTATGAAATTTTACAAATTCCTACAGTAGAAATTATTTATTTAAAATCTGAAAATAATTATATTGAGATTGTAGGTAAAAACAAAAAATGGGTGGTTAGAAATACACTCCAAAACATTATTAACATGTTGCCTAAATCCGATTTTCTGCAAACACATAGATCTTATGTTGTTAATAGAAAACACATCAATAAAGTTGCTAATAAAGAATTGTTTGTAGAGGGAATGAACATTCCAATTTCTAAATCACACGTTGAAAAGCTGAAAGAAATTATGGTTTTTTAACAAAATATTTTGGATTTTTTGCTCATTCACCCCAAACTTTAGTTCATTCACCCCAATCTTATTTTTAGTAAAAGGTTAAGATTTAATTTCATGCGCAAAATTGGCTTCAAATTGAAGCGATGAAATTAAAAACTACTGTATGAAAAATGTTTTCCATTATCTTATTTTATTTTTATTTCTTTTTAACAGTGTTGGTGTTTTTGCTAATTCGCCAATCAAAAAAGGTAAAGATGGAAATTCAGTAAACTCCCTAGAAGTTTGTGATGAGGTCTTTCAGAATCTTTCTATTGTCCAAATTTGTGAATCGTCCTTTTATTGGAATGAAACAGGACAAACATACTATGAATCAGGGACGTACTTCGGTGATGTTGTCGATTGTCAACAACAAGTTTTGGATTTGACTTTAGGCTCAGAAATTTATGCATCGGTTAACTATAGTTATTATTATTATGAAAATTGTGTTGGACATCCAGGTTATTTTGAAATTCATGGAACACCCAATGCGACAATCGAGTATTTGTTGAATATGGAGTCTTATCAAAACATAACTTTAGATGGAAATGGTTATGGACAAGTAGGTTTCCAAATTATAAATGATAATAACTCCATTTATTTGTTGAGCGGAACATTGAATGAGTGTTTTAGTCCTTTAAGTTCTTATGAGTCGTTTTATGGTCAACCAGGTCCAGACTTGACACCAATTTCAGGACCAACAACAGTTTGCCCAGGAAGTACACATGACTATTATGCCAATGATATTAACGCTGGATACTTTGGTTATTCAAACGTAAACTATGAAGTATATCCTTATGAGGCAGGACAAATCGATTGGTACTCAGGAAATATTACTTGGAGTATTGACTTTACAGGACAAGCAACTGTTAGGGCTACAGTAGGAACAATGTGTGGATTTGACGAAGA
>JBFYPS010000284.1:0-4165 GCA_041303135.1 Crocinitomicaceae bacterium
AAAGCTTTGGCGGCAGAATACGCAACAATGATTCGCGTTAATTGCATAGCACCCTCGCTGACCGATACGCCTTTGGGAGAAAAATTATTGAATTCACCTGAAAAAATCGAAGCTTCACAGAAAAGAAATCCTATGCGCAAAGTTGGAACAGCGACTGAATTGGCTGATGCAATAACTTTCTTGTTATCAGAAAAATCAAGCTGGATTACCGGACAAGTTTTGGCGGTTGATGGTGGGATGAATGTGTTGAGATAAGGGATTAGTGAGTAGGGAATAGGATTTAGGGAGTAGGCAATAGGATTTAGGGATTGGGGAAAGGGCTAAATGATAAATTCAAATAGCCCTTGAATGATTTTATCTTTGGATGATGATTACATTTCCGTTGTTCATGCTGTTGCGTTCTTCGGAGAATTTCATTCCGTTGATTAACACGAATGTGTTTTCAGCTTGTTCGTTCACAGCATTGTTCAGAATCAATTCATTTTCGACAATCATTTTAGCGACTGATTTTTTTCCGCCTGTGGCATCAACTTCGCATTTTTTTCCATCATTGAAGAATGTCGCTTCAAAATAGGTCACACGGCCTTTTGGATTTCCACTAGTGATTCTACTTGGATTATTGAAATCTAGAAATTTCAAGAAAAACAAATCTTTTCCTTCCAATGATTTTACTTTAAAATCAAATCCTAAACCAGCACTTTTATCTAAAATGGCGTATGATACTCCATTCACTTTAATGGTATCTTCCTCTAGGGTAACCTTTTGTTTTTGTGCAAATGAAACTGTTTGAAATCCAACAAAAAGGATTGTAATTGCGAATAGTTTTTTCATGTTTTTTTATCTCTTTTTACTTTCTATTATTAATGCTATTTGTTCTCTCAATTCTGGTATTTTATTCTTCATTACATCCCAAACAATGGAATAATTAACTCCCATATAATCATGAATAAGTTTATCTCTCATTCCTGCCATATTTTTCCAAGTTATTGTACTCCATTGAAGTTTGAAATCAACTGGTATTTTTTTTGTTGCTTCTCCGATAATCTCTAAACTTCTCACAACAGCTCGTTTCTTTACTTCATCTATTAAAAATTCATCCTTTGACAAATTACTGGAAGTAATAGAAAGAATAAATAAGCACTCATCATGAATATGCTTCAAATATTCGATTGGATCCTTACGCATAAACAACTTCGTTTAAAATAAAGGGACCAATATGAGGACTTAATCCATTTTTGGTAACGATTTCAATTTTATGATTTTTGAAAACCTTTTCTAGTAAATCATAAACTGACATAAAATTGTCGAAATTTTCTTTTTCAGGCTCAAAATCAACAAGTAAATCAATATCGCTATCTTTTACTTGTTCGTTGCGACTATATGAACCAAAAAGCCCAACTTCTTTAATACCAAATTGCGTTAATTTAACTTTATTGGATTTTAAAATAGCAAGTATATTTTCTTTGGTTGTCATTCAACGAATTATTTTTACTCAAATTTACAAAAAAAATAATCAAGTACTACTCCACAATCTCATTCAATCGTTTCACCGCTTGATCAATTGTCATCACATGACTATAAAGTAAACGTAATTTATCATTTTTCTCACTCAATTTACAATCTTTTGGATTGCTTTGAACGAATTTCAACACATGTTGAAAAATACCAGAATCGTAAAACGGCGACTGTGGATTTGAAATGAAGTAACAAACCATAGAACCGGATTTCATCACCAATCTTTCGATTCCCAAATCTTGCGCCAACCAACGCAATTCAAAAGATCTGAAAAGTTCTTTCACAGCGCGTGGTAATGGTCCGAAACGGTCGATTAAGGTCTGTCCGTATTTGTCTAACGCTTCTTTGTTTTCCAAACTGTCAAGTTTTTGATACAAACTCAAACGTTCAGCAACATTGTTAACATAATCATCTGGAATCCTGATTTCTAAATCGGTTTCAATCACACAATCTTTGACGAAAGTCACAAACTGATCTGTATTTCTATCCGCAAACAAATCCTTGAATTCTGATTCACGCAATTCTTCCATCGCTTCGTTCAAGATCTTTTGATACATCTCAAAACCAATGTCTGCAATGAATCCACTTTGTTCGCCACCCAATAAATTTCCTGCGCCGCGAATGTCCAAATCTTTCATCGCAATGTTGAATCCAGAACCCAAATCTGAGAATTGAACCAAAGCTTCCAATCGTTTTCTGGCTTCGGAAGTCATTTCATGGTATTTCGGCGCAATCAAATAACAAAATGCTTTTTTATTTGAACGTCCAACGCGACCTCGCAATTGGTGTAAATCACTCAATCCGAAATTCTGCGCATTATTGATAATCATCGTATTGGCGTTCGAAATATCAATTCCAGACTCGATAATTGTTGTTGCCAACAAAACATCATATTCGCCTTGGATGAAATCCATCATGATTTTTTCCAACTGTTTTCCATCCATTTGTCCGTGACCAATTCCCACGCGCACGCCCGGACACAAACGTTGAATCATTCCTGAAACTTCCTTGATATTTTGCAAACGGTTGTGCACAAAATATACTTGTCCGCCGCGACTTACTTCATATGCAATCGCATCTCTAATCGCTTCTTCGTTGAACTGAATCACTTCCGTCAAAACAGGTTGACGATTCGGTGGTGGCGTATTAATGATACTCAAATCACGCGCCCCCATGAGTGAAAATTGCAGAGTTCTTGGAATTGGAGTGGCGGTCAAAGTCAAAGTATCGACTGTCGCTTTCAAGGTTTTCAATTTATCTTTAACTGCGACACCGAATTTTTGTTCTTCGTCGATAATCATCAAACCTAAATCTTTGAATTTGACTTTCTCTCCCACAATTTTATGCGTTCCAACCAAAATATCAATTTCGCCAGCTGCCACTTTTCTCAAGGTTTCCGTGACTTGCTTCGCACTTTTGAAACGATTGATGTAATCTACAGTCACAGGAAAATCTTTCAGTCGTTCGCTGAAACTTCTGTAATGTTGGTGCGACAAAATCGTCGTAGGAACTAATATTGCTACTTGTTTGCTATCCGTCACCGCCTTGAAAGCAGCGCGAATCGCCAATTCTGTTTTCCCAAAACCAACGTCACCACAAACCAAACGATCCATTGGTGTAGGCGATTCCATGTCTTCCTTGATTGCTTGCGTGGTTTTCAACTGGTCGGGCGTATCTTCATACATAAAGGACGCTTCCAACTCATTTTGCAAATACGTATCTGGCATAAATGCAAAACCTGGCTGTGATTTTCGTTTGGCGTAAAGTTGGATCAAATCAAAGGCAATTTCTTTGATTTTCGATTTGGTTTTATTTTTAAGCGTCGTCCAAGTTTGCGTTCCCAATTTATTCATTTTGGGTGCAGTACCTTCTTTTCCAGTAAATTTTGAAATGCGGTGTAAAGAGTGAATACTCACATACAATACGTCGCCATCTTTGTAAATCAAACGAATAGCTTCTTGCGGTTTTCCGTTTACATCAATCGTCTGTAAACCAGAAAACTGTCCAACTCCGTGATCGATGTGTGTCACGTAATCGCCTTTTTGAAGGTTGTAAATTTCCTTCAAGGTCAACGCTTGTTTGGCTTGCGAAAAACCTTCTTTGAGCTTGAAACGATGGTAACGTTCAAAGATTTGATGATCTGTGTAACAAACCAATTTCAAGTCTTGGAAAATGAAACCTTCGTGCAACGCGATTGGCATGGAAATGAATTCAACGTCAGCGCCAATGTCTTCAAAAATAGAATACAAACGTTCGATTTGCTTCGGCTGATTGGAGAAGAACAAATTGGTGAACCCTGCTTTTTTTCTTGCGGACAAATCTTCTTTCAGCAATTCAAAATTCTTATTAAAAGCCGGTTGAGATTGCACTTTAAACGCTATTTCAACAGAAGGTTTGAACGAAAAATCTGGTCCCCATTCAACGACTGAAAAAGCTTCTAATTTTTCAAGCCATTCTGTTTTGTGTGTATATAAATCTGAGGGAATTGTTTGTTTGATCGTATGATTGAGTCCTTCGTAAATCTTCACCGCTTTGTCGTATTCTTTCGACAACATATTTACGATTAATTGATTGGAAGAAATCCAAACGGTACTTTGTTTTCCAACGAAATCCAAAAAAGTGCCAAAACCATCTTGCATTAAGTGGCGTT
>JBFYPS010000285.1:0-7388 GCA_041303135.1 Crocinitomicaceae bacterium
GATCCTTTTTTGTTGTCATTTTAAACGGATGTTGTTAACATTGCCTATAACTTATTTATACACGATAAAAATAACACTTTTATTTCGCATGTACAACCTTAGTCGAATCGCTTGGCGAAAATGATGTTTCGGGTTATTCATTTTACAAATCGGCGAATCGACTTTTCATTTGCTGTATACTTTTAGTGCTGACATCTGTGTATATTTAGCTTCGTTTCTGCTTTGCGGTGCAAGGAAATCACGGACTTTTTTTGCCACTGATGACACGGATATCACGGATTAATTTTGCTACTAATGGCACCGATTTTTTTTAGAATCTAACCCTGTTCCATCCCTTTGGGGATAAAATGTTGGTAAAATAAAAACCACACTCGAGAACTCGTCGCGGTAGGGACGAAATAAAACTTTTGCTTTTACGGAAATCTCAATCAACCAAAGAAAACCCAACTAAAACTTAGAGAAATTTTTTAAATGCACATCATTCTAAAAAGGGCTAACTCCGATGCTGGCAAGAACAGACTAAAGCCGAATATTCATTGCATTATGCTTCGGTTTAGTCTATATTTGTTGTTTGAAGTTTATTGGAATAATCTCGTGTAATCTCTAAATAAATATAATTTTCCTCGTTTTGATCCAGTAATTTCATTTATAATTTTAAGATTTTCTAACTCTTCTAAAAGTTTATAAACTGATGGTAAAGATAACCCTGTTACTTCCTTAGCCTTTTGTGCTTCAATGATAGGATGCTGGTATAAATAGTTCAAAAGTACGTTAGCATTATTAGCTCTACTTCCCAAAGTTTGAATTTTACTATCAACTTCTTTTTGCAATTTTAAAATACTATCAAAAGTTGAGATCCCATTTTTTGCAGTTTCTATTACTCCAACTAAGAAAAATTTGAACCATTGTATAACATCATTTTTTTCTCTAACTCTTGTTAAATTATCATAATACAAAGTTCTGTTTCTTTCAAAAAAATCTGACAGATATAAAATAGGTTTTTTAAGTATTCCTTTTTCAACAAGATAAAGAGTAATCATAAGCCTACCAACCCTACCGTTACCGTCTAGGAATGGATGTATAGTTTCAAACTGATAATGAATTAGTGCGATTTTTAAAAGTTCTGGGAAGTAACTTTCCTCATTGTGAGCAAACTTCTCCAAATCATTCATGTATTCATTAATCGTAGATTGAATAGGAGGTACAAATATCGCATCATTTATACTTGCTCCACCTATCCAGTTTTGACTAGTTCTGAATTCTCCAGGTAATTTATGTTTTCCACGAACTCCTTGTAATAAAATTTTGTGAGTTTCTTTTATAAGCCGAGAAGAAAATGGAAGTTTTTCCAAACTAGAAATAGCAGAATTTAATGCAGAAATATAGTTTTGAACTTCTTCCCAATCATCTCTTCTTCCCTCGTTTAAATCTTCTTTATTCAACAATGCTTCTTCAATATTAGTTTCCGTTCCTTCTATTTTACTTGATTGGGTTGCCTCTTTTAATACGTGCATGCTTATAAATAAATCAATATTTGGAATGTATTCCGAATACATATCAAGCCTTCCCAATTGTCTGTCAGCTTTACTTAATAAACTTAGAAGTTCCATGTTTTCAATTGTCCATTCCTTATTTATTTTATCGGGCTGAAAACTTCTATAAGAGTTTTGTTTTATGTAAGTACCAGATTTAAAATTTTTCCTTTTGAATAAAGTTTAAACAAAACTAATCACTAATTAAGAAAAAAGCAAATTTCTTAATTAGTAAGTGGTGTAATTTAAGTTTTTGAAAGAATTCTTTATTAGTAGGAATGCTTTTTTAAATTTCGCAGATCGTCAGTCTGTTAAAAAATCATCCATAATTAGTTCATAAATACAGCAATTAAAGATTTAAAAACATCTTACAAATCCCTTACCTTTAAATAAAATTAAACGAATCAACATGAGCTACTTAAATGTTCAAAATCGGTTTCAAATTCAGATGCGGAGCATGGATCAATTTATTGAAAAAGAAAACCCTGTACGCTTTCTGAATGCTTTTATGGAGCAATTAGAACTTGGTCATTAATAGTACAACTGCATTAAATGAAAGTGGTAATTTGCCCAATAAATCTGCCAAACTGAGTTATGCAGAAATCGCAAAAAGTCAATTGAAAAACGAAATGAAAAATTGATTGAGGTAAAGTGTTTTTTCTTTTGCCATGGATTATCTGCGATGCTGATTCGCGATGCGGGGAAGTCGCGGATCATTTTTTTTGCCACGGATGACACGGAAATCACGGATTATTTTTTTTCCACGGATGGCACAGAAATCACGGGTTATTTGCCACGGATGACACGGATATCACGGATTTTTTTGCCACGGATAGCACAGAAATCACGGGTTATTTGCCACGGATGACACGGATATCACGGATTTTTTTGCCACGGAAGGGACGGATTTTTTTAGAATCTAACCCTGTTCCATCCCTTTGGGGATAAAATGTGGGTAAAAAAAACACCACAATCGAGAACTCGTCGCGGTAGGGACGAAATAAAACTTTTGCTTTTACGGAAAGCTCAATCAACCAGAGAAAATCCCAAACTAAAACTTAGTGGAAATTTTAAAATACAGATAATTCAAAAAAGGGCTAACGTTTCTCGCCTAGGCGATCGCCGCCTCTCGATTCTATTTATTCAAAACTACTAATTTTCCCTTTAAGCTCCAAACTTTCATTTGAAATGCTGTGGCGGTGGCGCTTAAGGCGATGTTATAGCCATTATTTTATAAATTTCTTAACTGGTGGCATTCCATCTCCTTTATATTTTTTAATCGCGTCATTCCAAAAACTAATCATTCCATGATCAATTGGTCCCATTGGTCTGTTTCCAGTCGCTTTTGTATCAAAGTGACCATTTGAATTAAACTCTACAGGTTCAGAAGCACTTAAAATATCCGAGATATCAAAGGTTCCATCGGACATATCATAATGTTCTTTTAAGAAATAAAACATAACCCAAAAAGCATCTTGCGCGCTCAATTGTTCTTCGCTAAATTCAATCATATTATTTTATTCATTTGTTGTTTGACATCCGCAATTGTTTTTAGATTATTGGATATTTGCCCAACAGCAATTTCGATAAAACCAATATGCGTTATGCAATAAAATTCGTGATTTGGTTGATCCTTCTTTTCTACAGTATGGTTATTCAACTTTGTCACATATTGATGATAAATTTGCGGTGGGTTATTGGTTTTTAAGAATATTATTGATTCATAAATATCCACAAGTGTCGGCAATTGCTCATTGAAAATCTTAAACAATTCTAACTTAGATACACTTTCATAAATATCTTTGGTTAGATCATGAAACACATCACCTTTGTATAAGTCTGTATTTCGATTTTCAAATTGAATTTTAAGGTCAAGGAGTTTAGTTTCCATCCGTTCCAAAATGATCCTTTGATTTTTAAGGTCTGCTACTATAAGTTTTTTCTTGTTGTTTAAATCAATCCTCTTTTTGACCCAATTAAAAAATATAATGCTTAATTGACCAATGATAGCACCAATCAATGCTGCCACCAATGTGTATACATATGGGAATTCTTGTGTTATCTTCAGTATCATGGTTTTCTTTTGGCTATAACATATTTATACACGATAAAACTAACACTTTTATTTCGCATGTACAACCCAAATCGGATCACTTGGCGAAACTGATGTTTCGGGTTATTCATTTTACAAATCGGCGAATCGACTCTTCATTTGCTCTATAATTTTGGTGCAGACATGCGTGTATTTTTTCGGTTGTTTTACAGCTTTTTTATCCCAAAATCTCCTGAATAAATCGTAAATCCGCGTCGCTTTCCATCAAATACATGCGTTAAATATGTCTCAACCAATGCAACGCAACAGGTTTTTCAACATTAGCAAATGCATCACTTTTATTTAAAAAACCAACACTAAACTCTTCTGTCACGAACAGGTCTATCAAAAAATCCCTACCTTTGCGGCATGATTAATTTAGAGCAACTTGGGGTCTTTCTTCCTCAAGGTTTTTTGTTTAAAGACATAACATTACAAATCAATAAAGGTGATAAAATCGGACTTGCGGGCAAAAATGGCGCAGGAAAATCAACACTTTTGAAGTTGATTGCCGATTGGGAAAAGCCTTCCGAAGGAAAAATTCACAGACCCAAAGATTCAACCATTGGATTTTTGACCCAAGATATTAAAATCGATACCACCAAATCTGTCTTCGATTATTTGAATTTCTCAAATGAATTATTGAACAGTTTACGCACACGATTAGACCAAATTAACCACGATTTAGTGGCTCGTACAGATTATGAAGCGGATTCATATTTGGCTTTGCTGGACGAATTAAACGAAGTCAATGACCAATTCAATTTACACGAAGGTTTTCAGTGGGAAGAGAAAATTACGGCAACTTTAGAAGGTTTAGGTTTTTTTCCGTCCGACTTTGACAAACCGCTTTCCTCTTTTTCTGGAGGTTGGAAAATGCGTGCTGAATTGGCGAAAATTTTGGTCAATCAACCAGACATTATTTTGCTCGATGAGCCAACGAATCACTTGGATATCATTTCCATTTCGTGGTTGGAAAATTACTTGCAAAAGTTCGAAGGCGCCGTGATTGTGATTTCTCACGACCGTTTGTTTTTGGACAATGTAACGAAACGAACTTTGGAAATTTCGCAAGGAAGAGTTTGGGATTATCCTTACAATTATTCACGTTACAAAGAAAAACGTGAAGAAGAATTGGCGCTGATGGTGAATGCCAAAAAGCAACAAGAAAAAGACATCAAGCACACCAAAGAATTGATCGACAAGTTCCGTGCGAAGAAAAACAAAGCTTCTTTTGCGCAATCGTTGATTAAAAAATTGGATAAAACCGAAATCATTGAAATTGAAAGCAATGCCGTTGCCAAAATGAAAATGCAATTTCCACTGAGCATTCAGCCTGGAAAATGGATTTTGGAAATGAAAGATGCTGGAAAAACGTATGGCGACAAACAACTTTTCAAAAACATCAACATTACCGTTGGTCGTGGAGAAAAAATCGCTTTGCTTGGACCTAATGGTGTTGGTAAATCCACTTTGCTGAAATTGGTGATGAAAACCATCGAAGGCGAAGGTGTGATGGAATACGGTCACAATGTGCAGATTACGTATTTCGCGCAAGATCAAGCTGAAAAATTGGATGTCAACAAAACGATTTACGAAACCGTTGACGACATTGCAGAAGGTGAAATCAGAAAAGATTTACGCAGTATTTTGGGAACTTTCTTGTTTTCCGGTGAAGACATCGACAAAAAAGTGGGCGTACTTTCTGGAGGAGAAAGAACCCGTTTGGCTTTGTGTCAATTGTTGTTGAGTCCTTGTAATTTCTTGATTCTCGATGAGCCAACGAATCACTTGGACATTCAAAGCAAGGAAGTTTTGAAACGCGCGTTGATCGATTATGAAGGAACATTTATCGTAGTTTCTCACGACCGTGAATTCTTAGACGGATTGACAAATCGTATTTGGGACATTCAAGACAAAACCTTGAAAATTCACCATTACGATGTGAAAGAATATTTGGCGATGAAAATGGCTTCGCCTGATGCAGATGCTAAAAACAGTCTCAAACCAACTGTCAAAGTGGTTGAAAAGGTGGAAGAAAAAGTGGTGAAAGAAGCGGTTTCATTCGAAGAACAAAAAGAATTGAAACGCAAACGCACCCAATTTCAGAATCAAATCAAGAAATCAGAAGAATTGATTGCGGCTTTGGAAACAAAAATCGCCAATATGGATGAAGTGTTGGCAACCTTGGATTACACCGACGAAGCGAAATCATCGAAAGTGTTGGCCGATTATGCAGATGCAAAAAAGCAATTAGACGAAACGATGCTCGTTTGGGAACAAGCGGTGGAAGATTTAGATAATTTGAAATAATTCAATCAGATGCAATCACACATTGGTCAACTTCATAAAATGTCGGTTACTTTAGCCGAACCGATTCAATACCAATTGGATTTAGATGTTCCCATCGACATGAACGCGTTGATTGGTAAAGAAATCAAACTTTCTTGGTACGGCGGAATTCAATGTATTTCTTGCGGAAAACCTACGAAAAAATCATTTAGCCAAGGATTTTGCTACACTTGTTATTTGAAAGCACCAGAAGCAGCAGATTGCATTTTGAGACCAGAATTGTGTCGCGCGCATTTGGGCGAAGGACGCGATATCGAGTGGGAAGAACGCAACCACAATCAACCGCATTTTGTGTATTTCGCCGCATCAGATGTTGTGAAAGTCGGTGTGACGAGATCAACACAAATCCCAACGCGCTGGATCGACCAAGGTGCAAGTTCAGCCATCAAAATTGCTGAAACTCCGAATCGATATTATGCAGGTGTGATTGAAGTTGCCTTGAAAGATTATTTTACAGACAAAACCAATTGGCGCAATATGCTCCAAAACAAACAAGATGAAAGCATCGATTTGGTGGAAGAAAAATGGCGTTTGGAGGAAATTTTACCTGCAGATTTAATGGCTTTTTTCACCGAAGACGATGAAATCGAAACTTTGCATTTTCCAGTCGAAACTTATCCAACCTCGGTGAAAAGTGTTGGTTTTGACAAAGAAAATACCATTGAAGGAAAATTAATGGGAATCAAAGGGCAATATTTGATTTTTGAAAATGGCGCGGTTTTGAATATTCGCAAGCATACGGGGTATATTGTGGAGTTGAGTTTTGAGTGAAGAACATACTATAAATTTGGTCTTTAATTTTTGAAACACAATCTGTTTCTCAAAGCGCAGAGGCATTTAAAAACCAATTTTTCGAACAAGGGCTTTTTGTCATGATTTTTCTCAAAAATGCATGCCAAAAAGGGAATTCATGCATTTGTTTGTTCGACGATTCCGATGGTTATCGGAACCGTCCAAACATATCGCTCCTTTGGAGCTATATTCTAGTTTAATGAGATTTAAAAAGAGAAATTCGGAAAAATCGCTTTCACGAATGACACCAGCCCAACCAATAAAATCAATCCCAAAACGATGAATTTGAATTGTTTGTCCGAAAATAAATTCAATGCTTTTTTGCCAATCAATGTTCCTAGCAAACTGACCACCAACAAAATCGGAATCAAATACAAATCGTGTTTGTGCACATAACCGTTGGAAACATAGACCACACTCCTACTGAAATCAATTCCCAAATCGATGACGGCCGAAGTGGCGATAAAAATTTCCTTTTTGAGATTGAAAGCAGCCAAGGTCAATCCACGAATTGCGCCGCCCGTGCCCAACAATCCTGCGGTAACTCCCGAAAGTGCACCGCCAGTAATTGCGTTGAATTTGGTTGGTTTCAATTCCAAGTTTTTGAAAATCAATAAAAT
>JBFYPS010000286.1:0-12721 GCA_041303135.1 Crocinitomicaceae bacterium
GTATTGAACATTTAATCAGAAATATTCAATTGAATTTCAATGAAAATAATAACCGTGAATTGCGAATATTGGATTGGAAATAATGTCAAAAATCTTGAATCCGTGGTAAAATCGCAAAAATATTTTTTAAAATGCTTATATTTGAAGCAAGATACTACTTCGAATGTTTTCAAGTAAATATTAATTTTATTGAACCTTATTTTAAATATTTCATTTCAAGATGAATAGATTTTTATTATTAATCAGTCTTCTACTTTTCAAGCTAAACTCGTTTGGGCAAGCCACTTTGTTTGAAGATAATTTCGAAAATAATGTTTCCGGTTGGACCAATTATTCAGACATTACTCCCAATTATTGGATCACAGGAGTTTGTGCGGGAAATGGATCAAGTGCTGCAGGTCAGACGACCATGTATATAACGTTCGGTGGTGCATCAGGAGGTTGTGGGCCAGGTGGGGCAAGTAATTACGGTTTTATAAATTCAGATAATGGAGGAAGTAAAACGGCTATTTTTGCACATTTAATCCAAGCTACATGCGCTTCTGACATTCAAGTTTCGTATGATCAATTATTAGAAGTTGACAATGTAGATGACTTTGCTGAGCTGGTTTTCAGTACTGACAATGGATTGAGTTGGACGGTTGTAGGAACAAATTTAAATTCAGCAGTAACTTGGCAAAATGTGAGTACAAATCTACCTACTTCATTGAATTTTACAGATTTTTTACTCGGATTTAGATTTACCTATAATGAAACAAATATCGGTTTAAAACCTTTGGCAGTTGACAATATTTTGGTTACTGGAACAGACAGCGAAGATCCAATTATCACTTGTCCAGCAACACAAACCTTGTACACCAATTCAAGTTGTGCAGCATTGGTTGAAGATTATGTTAATTTAGCTACAGCTTCAGATAACTGTACAACATTGAGCGATTTAACTTTTACACAATCTCCAACTATTGGAACAGCAATCTCAGTAAATACGACAGTTCAAATTACAGTTTTTGATTTGAGTGGTAATTCCGAAAGTTGTACTTTCACTTTGAATGCGCTTGATACTATTTCTCCAACAATAAATTGTCAAGATTCTATTACAATTAATGTAAATGCATTGTGCCAATATCAAATACCTGATTTGTCCACGACAATGACTTTCAGTGATAATTGCACAACAAACTCGAATTTAATTTTCACGCAAAATCCAATTGCAGGAAGCACTGCAACTGGTTTCACAACAATTACAATTAACGTAGCTGATGCAAGTGGAAATGAAGTTTCTTGCTCAAGTGTTTTGGTTCCAAATGATACGCAAGCACCATCAATCAATTGTCCGTCAGATATCACTTTATCAAATGGCACCATTTGTTCATATACGATTACGGATTTTACTTCATTGGTAACCGTTGTTGAAAGTTGTCCAAACTATACGATTCAACAAGCGCCTGCTGTAAATCTTGAAATAGGAACTGGTTCTCATACAGTTGGTTTTTTAGTAACCGACGAATCAGGAAATAGTTCAACTTGTACTTTCACCCTGAATGTTTTTGAATCCATTCCACCTGTTTTTACAAATTGTCCATCAAACATTATTTCATGTGAACCATTGGTAAGCTATTCAGAAATATTTGCAACGGATAATTGCGCAACGATAGATATTCAACAAACGGATAATTCTGGTTTGACTTCTGGAAATACTTTCCCAATTGGAATTACACCGCAACAATACACGGTAACGGATCTTTCTGGAAATACAGCTGTATGTAATTTTAATATTGAAGTTTATTCATTTCCAAGCGATGCGATTATTGCGATTGATAGCGCGGAAATATGTGCTAATTTAACTTATGATTTGGTTGCCAATCCAATTACCAATGGTGTTGGAGCTTGGACACAAATTACCAGCGCAAGTACCATAGCAAATCCATCGAATGCAACAACAAGCGTTTCTAATTTTTCACCGGGAATCAATACTTATGTTTGGACGGTTACGACTCAAAATTGTGGTGTAAAAAAAGACACAATTTACGTAACAGTTTACAGCCAGCCAACGGTTGTTTCAATTCAAACAGATTCATCATACATTTGTAATGCTCAATCAACTTTACTTTTGGGAACTTTTCCAACTAGCGGTACTGGAGTTTGGACAACATTAGAAGGATCAACGATTGTCAACCCTACTCAGCATAATACCGTGGCAAATACATTGTCACCAGGTTGGAACACATTTATATATACTATTTCAAATGGAACTTGCCTTGCTTCTGATGACACTTTGAATGTGTATTCAAATAATTTAGCATTGATTCAATCGAATGACACAACGGTTTGTATTACAGATTTATTCGAAATTCAAGGTGATGTCCCAGTTGCTGGTCAAACTTCAGCTTGGTATTTCATCAAAGGAAAAGGTGATATTTTGACTCCCAATAGTCCAAATTCATTTGTTGACAATATCATCTCAGGAGAAAATATAATTGTTTATCGATTATCACATCCAGTTTGCGGATTTAGTCATGATACTTTGCGAATTACAGTCAATAATTGTACAGGTGAAGAATTTGTTTTCCCAACAGTGATTACTCCTAATAGCGATGGAAAAAATGACGCATTTTATGTTGATAATTTGAATGTACTTTATCCAAATTGTGAGGTTGTCATTGTCAATAGATGGGGAACTGTTGTTTTTGAATCTGTTGGATATAATACACCCTGGAACGGAATTTACAAAGGAGAAGAACTTCCAATGGGAACATATTATTACAAAATATTATTAAATGACAGCGAAGAACAATCATACACAGGTCCAATTAGTATCATTCGCTAAAAGAAATTTTGACATGAAAAAAACGAATAAATATTTGAGTTTTCTTGGAATGATGATACTCTTATTATCAAACCAAACATTTGCACAACAAGAAAGTCAATTTGCGAACTATATTCACAATCCATACATTTTCAATCCTGCAGCAGGAGGAATGATGGACTTGGTGCAAGTCGATTTGGGTTATAGAAATCAATTCACTGGTACTGAGGGAAATCCTTCAACAGTTTACCTTTCAGGTCATGCACAGGTGGGATCAAAAAATGTTGGAATTGGAGAATTCAACCTCACCAAAGACAATTTGTATCAAACTCCAAATAGAACTATTGGAAGTTTAAAACATGTGGCAGGCGGAAAATTTAGCAGAGATGGAATTGGACCTTTTCAAAAAACAAGTATCTATGGAAGTTACGCTATCCATATGCCTTTAATTAAAAGTATGAATATCGGAGTTGGACTTTCTGCAGGATGGTCTAATTTTCAAATTGATCAAAACAAAGTTATTTTGCATGATGCCAATGACAATATCTACAATCAATTTTCTAGTACGTTATCCAAACAAAATAATTTTGATATTCAAACAGGATTGGTGCTTTACAATGACAAATTCTTTTTTGGATTAAGTGGAACTCAATTGTTGAACAATCGCGTAAATATTGAACAAATTGAAACGGCTAACACCTTAAATAGACATCTCTTTTTGATTTCTTCTTACCGAATTGGAATCAATGAAAATGTAGATTTAGAACCATTTGTTTTTATTAAAGCGGCGCAAAAAAGTCCAACAAGTTTTGACTTAGGAATGCGATTGAAATACAATAAATCAATTTGGGGAGGGATTCAATACCGAAGAGGTAACGCGTTTGTAATTTCAGCTGGAATGAATGTTTTGAGAAACTTTAATGTTTCCTACGCCTTTGAATACGGAGCAAAAAGTACTAGAATAGGAAATGCGGGTTCACACGAACTGCAACTTGGTTTTTTAATTGGAAATAACAGAAACGTTGACAAAGAAGTCAAAGAATCAAAAAAATTAAAAAAGAAAGAAGATAAAGTTATTGAGAAAGATCCGGAATTGGATGTAGAATAAAAAGTAGCGCATGTTTTATAATAAAGGTATTGTAACAGATGATGACAAAACAATAGAACTCGTTCAACGATTTGTACATTTATCTTCGGCGGCTGAAAATTTTGAATCGGTTTATCTTTCATTTGTTACCGTTTTTGAAAATTATTTGGGTGTAAAAAACATCTCTGTATATGATATTATTCCAAAAGAGAAAAAACTAATTTCAGTTATTAAGAATAATTTAATCGTTCCGAAGGACAATGTTGAATTCGTCCATTTTTCAGATGAAATCATTGGAACGGTTGCTCGAACTGAAGAATCTGTTTTGATCAATTCAACGGCTGAAAATTATTCTATTCTCAGTGTTCCCATTCAATCCAATGGGAAAATCTTTGGAGTCATTTCTGCGTCAGATTCAAACTGTAACTTTTTCAATCATTTCCATCAAAAATTATTTGAATTGATTGCAGAAATTGCTGGATCATTGCTTTCAAGAATCTTACAAAAAGAGGAACTTAATCAACTCAAACAAACGCTTGAAAAGCATTTAGCAAGTAAAAAAGCAGCTTTAGATGTTGCCATTGAAACTGTTTCAAATCAATTTGATGAATTAAAACTGCACCGAAACAAAAAGGAATTGTTACTGAAAGAAGTGCATCATCGGGTAAATAATAATTTGCAAATTATTTCAAGTCTTGTCAGTTTATACTTGAATGAAACCCATGAACCAAATTTTCAAACGCTGAAAGAAATTCAATCTCGAATTCAAATCCTGTCAACCATTCATTTGATATTACTGAAAACGATTGAGTCGAATGAAATTTCGTTGCAAAGATTTTTTGAAGACTTGACTGCCGCATTAAGATACAATGTTCAATCGAACTATCTGGTTTTAACATTTTCAATCAAAGGAATTGAGCATAATTTCAATTTCAACACCTTGATTCCATTAGGAATGTTAATCAATGAATTAATTCAACTTTCTGTTCAAAAACATTGGAAAAGTGATGCTACAATCAAGATTGATATTGAAATTAGCACTTTGTTTTTTGGGGAAAGTTACCAAATTGAATTGATTGGAAAATCACCAATTGAACACACCGTTTCTCCACAAAATGAGCAAGTAAATAAAACCATCATCGATGCGCTTTGCGAACAATTGGAAGGAGAACTTGAAGAAACAGTTGGAGAAAGTTGCCACTGGAAATTTACTTTCAAGGAAATATAATTAACCTTTTTCAAGATTTGGCTATTCATTTGAAATGATGAAAATATCTTCATCGTCTTTTTTGAATAATTTTTCTTCTCTCGCGTATCTTTCAAGTTCTGAAATATAATTCAATTGTTTTAAGACTTTCGTGGTTTTATCTAATTTCTCATCAATTAAAACTTGATCTGCTTCAATTTTATTTAATTTACTGTTTTGAGAAATCAAGGTAAACATGTCTTCGTCATCCAAAAACAAGGCATAAATTCCAAAAAGAGTAATTGTCAAAAGGTATTTATTGCGAAAATACTTGAGGAATTTTTTCAATCCATCCATTTTCGTGTTTTTTAACTCCTTGGTATTTTCGTTGACAGCCATAATACAAAGATACTTAGAAGTGAAATAGCCCTGACAAGAAGCTTTGTGAAATTGTCAAAGAAAGATTGTTTAAAAAACTAAATTGGGCAACAAATCTAAAGTTCAAAGTCTTCAAAAAATAAAAGTTTGCTTCAACTTCTAGGGTTCAAATATCATTAAAGCTATTAAAACAAAAGTATCGTACAAAAAAAAATGCCCTATAAAAGGGCATTTAAAATAAAATTATTGAATTATAAATTCAATCCTTCATATCGAGTTTTGAACTCTTCATCATCTTCAAACCATGGAGCTACCTTATCCAATAACTTTTTGGCTTTATCAATTTGTTTTGAGTTAATCCAACATTCAACAGTTTCAAAAACGCCTGTTCTAAAAAACATTTTATCAACCTCACCAAATTCGTCCAAATTATTCAATGCACTCATCTTTTTATCCGTTTCCTTCCAAATTGTATTCGCACCACTTTTATCGCCATCTCTGTATTTACAAGCAGCCTCAATAAATTTAGCCCCAACATCTTCCGGTGAAATTTTGTAGTATTTAGCTAAAATTGGCGTTGCTTTTTTGTAAGCTTTTGCATCAATTTCGTTGGTTACTTGCTCCAAGACAGCCAATTTAATTTTATCAATATATTCAACGTGCTCTCTAAAAAGTGAACCATCTTTGTCTTTTTTCTTGAAAGTTCCCAAAGCAGCAATTGACTCTTTGAATGCATTTTTAAATGCTATATCTTTATCTCCTTGCTGAGACATTGCATACAAACCTTTGGATAACCACAAATAAGGCAACGCATCTTGAGCAGTAGATTCTTTTTCAGTATATTTCGTTGCAGTAGTAATCAACTTCTCATACTTTGCATCCGCAAATAAAATGATTAAATCGTTGTAATCTGGTGCTTGAGCTTTAGCACTTCCACAATAAATCAACAATCCTAAAATGGCAAATATTTTCTTCATAGGTATTTATTTTTCTAGTAGTTTTTCAATAACTATGCCGAAAGTAGGAAAATATTTTCAAATTTGAATATTCTCTACCTTAAAAAGCATAATTCTAACTTAAAATCAATCGTTTTCAACACTTTTTAACAACAATTCCAAAATCGAAATGGCAGCTTTAGAAATTTTTGTTCCTGGGCCAAAAACACCAAAAACGCCAGCTTCATACAAGAAATCGTAATCTTGTTGGGGAATCACGCCTCCAGCAATGACCATGATGTCTTCACGTCCATATTTTTTCAACTCTGAAATCACTTGCGGAACCAACGTTTTGTGTCCTGCAGCTAAAGAAGATACACCTAAAATATGAACGTCGTTTTCAATCGCTTGTCGTGCAGCTTCAGCAGGTGTTTGAAACAAAGGACCAATATCTACATCAAAACCAATGTCAGCAAAGGACGTTGCAATTACTTTTGCGCCGCGATCGTGTCCATCTTGACCCATTTTTGCAACCATAATTCGAGGTCTACGACCTTCTAATTTGGCAAATCTTTCTGCCAGGGCTTTTGCCGTTTCGAAATCTTGATCATTCATAGATTCTGAGGAATAAACGCCACTGATAGAACGAATCGTCGCTTTGTATCGTCCAAAGGTTTTCTCCATGGCCATGGAAATTTCACCTAAGGTTGCTCGATTGCGCGCACATTCAACAGCGGCTTCTAATAAATTTCCATTTCCTGTTGCCGCAATTTCAGCCAAATGATTCAAACTTCCTTCCACTTTCGCTGAATCTCGGTCGGCTTTCATTTGGTTGATGCGCTCGATTTGACCTAAGCGTACCTTGGTATTGTCGATGTCTAAAATATCCATTGGTTCTTCTTTTTCCAATTGATATCGATTCACTCCCACAATAATATCTCGTCCTGCATCAATTTTGGCTTGCTTTCTAGCTGCGGCTTCTTCAATGCGCATTTTAGGAATTCCAGTTTCAATCGCTTTCGCCATTCCACCTAATTCTTCCACTTCTTCGATTAATTTCCAAGCTTCTTGAATCAAATCTTCTGTCAATTTCTCGATATAATAACTTCCGCCCCAAGGATCGATGATGGAAGTCATTTGGGTTTCTTCTTGCAAGAAAATTTGTGTATTTCGGGCAATTCTAGCCGAGAAATCTGTTGGCAAAGCAATCGCTTCATCTAATGCATTTGTGTGTAAAGATTGTGTTCCTCCAAAACCTGCTGCCAACGCTTCAATACAAGTTCGCGCCACATTATTGAAAGGATCTTGCTCAGTCAAACTCCAACCTGAAGTTTGGCAATGTGTTCTCAAAGCCAAAGATTTAGAATTCTTCGGATTGAATTGATTCACCAATTTCGACCAAATCATTCTTCCAGCACGCATTTTTGCAATTTCCATAAAATGATTCATTCCAATGGCCCAAAAGAAACTCAATCGTGGTGCAAAAGCGTCTACATCCATTCCTGCTTTGATTCCTGCGCGCAAATATTCCAAACCATCGGCTAAAGTGTAAGCCAATTCAATCGCAGCAGTCGCTCCAGCTTCTTGCATGTGGTAGCCAGAAATGGAAATCGAATTGAATCGAGGCATATTTTTGGCCGTGTAATCGAAAATATCGGAAATGATTTTCATTGAAGGTGCTGGCGGATAAATGTAAGTGTTACGCACCATAAATTCTTTTAAAATATCATTCTGAATCGTTCCTGAAAGTTGTTCTTGTTTGACGCCTTGCTCTTCAGCAGCGACTATGTAAAACGCCATAATCGGAATCACCGCGCCATTCATAGTCATAGAAACGGACATTTCATCTAAAGGAATTTGGTCGAATAAAATCTTCATGTCCAAAATCGAATCGATGGCAACTCCCGCTTTTCCAACGTCTCCCACAACCCTTTCATGGTCAGAATCGTAACCGCGATGTGTAGCTAAATCAAAAGCAACCGACAAACCTTTTTGTCCTGCAGCCAAATTTCTTCGGTAAAAAGCATTTGAATCTTCCGCGGTGGAAAATCCTGCGTATTGGCGAATTGTCCAAGGGCGGATGGCATACATCGAGCCATAAGGTCCACGCAAATAAGGTGCGATTCCTGAAACGTAGCCCAATTGTTCGGCTTCATCAATGTCAGAAGCTTGGTAGTAATTTTGCAATACAATTTTCTCTGCTGTTTCATAAGAATCAATCGTTGTTCCTGATTGATTTTCAGCTTCGATTTTAAACGAATTTGAAGCAGCTTTGATTTCAGTCTGCGCATGTGAAATCTCCTCTTTTCCTGCATGAATTTCAAAAGCCAATTCCAAATTCAATGCTTTCAAACCGAAATATTTGCTTTCGTCCACTACCCAAGTTGTTTCCGTTTGCTGGGGATTGGGGAATTTGTTGATTCCGATTAAGATTTGAGATTTGTTTACAATTTTCTCGATGCGAAGTTGAGCGATTTTCGAAACTTCCGTTTGAAACCAAGCTTTTGCCGAATCATTTAAGATTCCACCTAAATTGGAAAGTTCTGTATAAATATCCCAAGCATTTTGGCACAAGGAATCAGTCAAAAATTCGATGGCATAACTTCCACCCGCCGCGTCAATTACTTTGTCCAAATACGATTCATCTTTCAACAACAAAGAAATGTTGGTCGCCATGCGTTGCGTGAAATCCGTAATTCCATCGTTGGATTGCGCGTTGTAAGGCTGAATCCACAAATGATCAGCACCACCAATAACGGCAGACATTGCTTCAGTTGTTTGACGCAATAAATTGGTGTAAGGATCTTTTAAAGATTTATTGACAAAACCAGATTTTGCGGTAATCAAAGTTGTTTCGTTGCAAACATGTTTTGGTTTAAAATCCCGAACCAATTTTGCCCACAATGTTCTGAAAGCTCGAAATTTAGCAATTTCAACCAAATAATCAGCTCCGATTCCAAAGGTGAAATGTATGTTAGCCAAGGCTTGATCCAACTCAATATTTTGCGCAAGTTGTTTTTCGATGTACGCTTTCCCAAATGACAATGCAAAAGCCAATTCTTGACTTGCGTTTGCTCCAGCTTGTTGCACAGAATAAGCATCTACTTCAAATAATCTCGCTTGAACAGCAGAAGTAATTGCAGATATTTCAGTTTTCGCAGCCAAAGGATTGAAATAAAAACCTACAAATGCTTTCGGTTGATTTTCGAACCAACTCAAAATGGTTTGCATTTGAATTTCAGTAGCTACAATAAAATAAGTGCGAATGTATTGAACACCAATCTCAGCAAGCAAAATATCCAGTGAAATTGCAGATTTTTGGCTCACATCTAAAATCAAGGAATTTGTACCTTCATTCAAAATTTTCAATGCGTTTTCATTGGCAGTTTTTTCTTCTTTTACCAATAAATAAGTTCCAATATTCCAGTCATTGTTGTCAAAAACATATCCACGAGTGTATGGAAATTTTCCGGGAACTTGTTGTGTTTTTGGTGCATCTTCCAAATGAAAAAAACTTGGGAAAGTCAATTGTTCAATGGCGTTTTGTTTGTGTAAATTACTTTCAAAATCAGCACCTTTCAACTCTTTGGTTAAAAGATCAACCCATTGCAGTTTGGATGATTTTGAGAATGCTTCAAAAAGTTTTTTCATTGGTTTTTGACCGTTTGTTTATAAATTTTGGGGAATTTTTTGATTCATTTTCGTGTAAACAATCGTACTTAAAATGGTTACTAAAAAAGGAGCAAGAATTAATCCTACCACTGGAATCATATAAACCAGACTGAAAACTGAACCTGTGAGTAGCATGTATAACATTCTTTCGAAACCAAATTCAACAGTACCAAAAAAGCCAACGCCGTATCTTTCTAGGCTAAAATCGTAGAATGAAAATCCGATAAAGAATGCCCCGATGACAAAATAAATGATGTTGTCAAGGACATGAAAATTAAAAACCCATGCTAAAATATACCAGATAAACATCACCAAGAAATTGAGCATCAAAGTGAAAAAAAGCAAGAAAATGGCTCTCACAATGTCTTTCATCACGCGGGCAAATCCACCATCAAATTTAGCACCTGTGACTTCATTGTCGACTTTTTCAGACAATAAGCAATTGATAGGTGAAAGCAAGGTGAGAATGAAAAATTTGTAAAATTCGTCAGTAATCCACACCATGAAACCAATGGTTTTTTGAACACCTGTTGTTACATATTCTCCCACCCAAGGCAGTTTTTCCGCCACTTCCGCACCTTCAGAAATACTGTGAAAAAAGGAGAAAATGCTGTAAAAGAAAAGTGCCACGGCAACTGGAGGAATGATGTACAACCAAATTTTCCCTTTCGCCAATTGTAAAACTGTAAGTTTCAAGGCAAAAAAATGATCATTTATCGCATTCATTTCGTCGATTATTTAGAGGATACGAATATAGGAAAATTCAAGCAAAGCAATGAAAAAATCGTTAAAAAACAGAAAATCAGATTTTTTTCAAAATCATCACGCTTAACGCATAAAATGCAATCGTTCCCAAATAAAACAAATGCCAACCTTTGTAACCTTGTTTGCGCCAATACAAACCGTTCAAAATTCCAAGAACCAATCCCGGAATCAAAGAAAATATTAAAGGATTTTCGATCAATGCTTTCATTTCAGGTGCAAAAGAAATGATTTTTTTGAAAGTTTTCCATTAGTGTTTTATCTTTGGTATGAACTCTAAAAAAAGAAATTAATGAATATTTCATTTAAAGTATTGTTAATAAGCATTTTTCTAATTTTAGTAGAAAACTTATTTGCACAACAAGACACCCTAAAATATTGGATTCAATTCACAGACAAAAACAATTCACCCTACACCATCGATGCGCCGGAACAATTTTTGTCTTCTAAAGCCATTGCACGCAGGGTAAAGAGTCTGGTTCCAATTTCTGAGCAAGATTTACCTGTGAATCAAGCATACATCGACCAAATTACTGTTTTTCCATCTGTTCAATTTCTCAATCCATCGAAATGGTTCAATGCCATTACAATCAGTTGTTTTGATACCAACGACTTAAATCAAATCATGTTATTGCCCTTTGTGCAACAAATTGAAATCGTGCAAAAACTGCAACTTCCAAGCACCAAAAACCCGATTGAAACTACTTTCGAAATAGAGCCGAAAAACAATATTGAGATCAGCAACAATAGTCACTTTCCTTATGGTTATTCATACAATCAAAATCATTTGCACCAAATTGAATATTTGCACGAATTGGGTTTTAACGGTGAAGGCATGACGATCGCGGTTTTTGATTCAGGATTTGAAACCGTGCAAGAAATGCCTTGTTTCAATCATTTATTTCAAGAAAATCGCATTCTTTCTACCAAAGATTTTGTAGACCACGACGGCGATGTTTATTGGGATCATTTTCACGGTGCAGCGGTACTTTCAACCATCGCTGGAAAAATCGAAGGCGTTTATTATGGAACTGCGACCAAAGCCAATTTTCACTTGCTGCGAAGCGAGGATGCGGATACAGAAAATATCATTGAAGAAGATAATTGGGTGTCAGCCGCCGAATATGCTGACAGTGCTGGCGTTGACATCATCAACTCAAGTTTGGGTTACACGCAATTTGACGACAGTTTACAAAATCACACCTACGCACAACTGGACGGAAATACCACGCGCATTGCAAGAGCAGCAGACATCGCAGCTTCCAAAGGAATTTTGGTGGTGGCGAGCGCTGGAAATTCTGGCGCTGATGATTGGAAATACATTTCAACACCCGCCGATGCAGACAGTATTTTGACCGTTGGCGCAGTGGACAGCTTGGGAAATTATGCTTTTTTCAGCAGCGTTGGTCCTGCAAGTGATGGTGATGTAAAACCAAATGTAGCTTCAGTTGGATACCACACCTATTTGTACATTCCATACAACGAAAAAGCGGTGCGCGCGAATGGAACTTCATTTAGTTCACCCATGATGGCCGGAATGACCGCTTGTTTGTGGCAAGCATTTCCAAATTTAAACAACATGGAAATCATTGATTTAATTCAAAAATCAGCGAGTCAATATAACACTCCAGATTCTTTGCTGGGTTATGGAATTCCCAACTTTCGCAAGGCTTACACAGAAATCCTAGGAAACCAAGAACAAACCCTGAATTTTGAAATCATCGCCTATTATCCAAATCCGATGGATGAAAATGGATTGAAAGTATTACTCAATAGCGACGTTTCGCAAGTGATTCAAATTGAAATCAGCAACACGCTCGGACAATCGATTTACAGCGGAGAAATGCAAATCGAAAAAGGACAAAATTTGATATCCATTGGTAAGTTTTTCACGG
>JBFYPS010000287.1:0-5373 GCA_041303135.1 Crocinitomicaceae bacterium
ATTTAGGCTTTTTGTAGGGTTTAATGAATGTTAAAACCCCACAATTCTCCCATAAATATATTAATTTCAGTTAAATAAACATTAATAACTGAAAATTTTACCATATCACTAAAGATTTGAAAAATCTCCTACCCCAAAGCCACATCCAAAATCATCATCACCAAAAATCCACCGATAAATCCGAGTACGGCGATGTCGGTGTATTTGTCTCTTTGTGTTTCGGGGACAACTTCTTCGACTACCACAAAAATCATGGCGCCTGCTGCGAAAGCCAAGGCGAAAGGTAAAATGGGTTGCATGTAAATTACAGCCACAGCGCCGATTACTCCAGCAATGGGCTCAACGACGGCAGACAATTGTCCATACCAAAAACTTTTTGTTCTGCTAAAACCAATGCGTCTCAAAGGCATCGCAACGGCAAAACCTTCTGGGAAATTTTGAATTCCGATACCAATTGCCAAAGCGATTGCCGCTGGAATTGTTGCACCATCAATGCCTAAACCTGCGGCACCAAACAAAACGCCCACAGCCAAACCTTCTGGAATGTTGTGCAAAGTAATTGCCAAAACGAGTAAAGTAGATTTATGCAATTGCGTTTTCTTGCCTTCTTTTTCATCTTCGGCAAAATTCAAGTGCAAGTGTGGCATTACTTTGTCTAAACCAAAAAGAAACATCGCTCCTAGGAAAAATCCAACGGCGGCAGGCATCCACGACATGGTGGGATACATTTTTTCAGACATTTCAATCGCTGGATTCAGCAACGACCAAAAACTCGCCGCTACCATCACACCACCTGTAAAACCTAACATTCCATCCAAAACCGCGCGGTGCATAGTCTTAAATAAAAACACCAAAGCCGCTCCAGCCGCTGTAACCAACCAAGTAAAAGTAGTTGCAATCAAAGCAGCATAAACAGGATCAATTCTCGTAAAAAATGCAACTAGTTCTTTCATCAATTTTCAAATTAAATCAAATCTTGCGAAATGCAAACAAAAATAAGCATAATATTGTTCGTAAAACTCAAAAAGTTAGACGAATCTAAAAATAGACCCGCTGCGCTATTAGACAATAGACATTAGAACCGTTGCTACGCAACTATTAGACTAGCTTTTGCTGTTTCTAAGAAACTTTTAGATTTTTGAAAAATTTCAAACTTATAGTCTGATTTCCATTCTCTTAGATCTAATGTCTTAGGTCTAATGTCTTAGGTCTAATGTCTTTCATCCTATGTCTTCTCAAAAAAAACAATTTAAAATATTATTTTACCTAACTTTGCAGTCTATATTATAGTAACAATGTTGATTCAAGTAGTAAAATCCAAAATTCACCGAGTTAAAGTAACGCAAGCAGATCTAAATTATATTGGTAGCATTACCATTGATGAAGATTTGATGGAAGCAGCCAATGTCATTGAAGGTGAGAAAGTGCAAATCGTGAACATCAATAATGGTGAACGTTTTGAAACTTATGTAATCAAAGGTGACAGAAAATCTGGGACGATTTGTTTGAATGGTCCTGCTGCGAGACGTGTGGCGATGGGTGATATCATCATCATCATTGGTTATGGATATATGGAATTTGAAGAAGCAAAATCTTTCAAACCTTGTTTGGTTTTCCCAAATGAAGAAACTAATCTAATCGACTGATGAAAAAATTCTCAATAATTGGTTTACTAAAAATTGTATTGCCACTTTTATTGGGAATTTATTTGATTTGGTATTTTTTCGATAATATGTCGGAAAAAGAATTGGCTGGTTTTTACAAAGCGCTCAAAAACGCCAATTATTTCTGGATTTTCCTTTCGTTGATTTTAAGTTTTGGCGCATTTCTTTTGCGTGCTTATCGCTGGAAATATGTTTTAGAACCGATGGGTTACAAAACCAAATTTTGGAATCGATACCATGCAATGATGATTGGATATATTGTAAATCTTACCATTCCTCGCGCTGGTGAAGCTTCTCGCGCAGCCATGCTTTTTCGTTCTGATGGCGTTCCTTTTTCAAAATCATTTGGTACCATTTTAGCGGAAAGAGCCGTTGATTTAATCATGCTGGCATCTGTCGCAGCGCTTACAGCCATTCTCGGATACGACAACTTCGTGAAGATTTTCGATGAAATCAAAACCAACTTTTCACCATCGGAAAATGCAAGTAACGGTTTTCCTTGGAAAACAGTCATTTATGGCGTTTTTGGCGTTGGTTTTCTCGGACTTATTGCTTTAATGACATTTAAAAAGGCCTTGAGAAATAAAATCATCGGATTTGTCAAAGATGTTTTCGCTGGATTATTCTCCATTTTTAAATCGAAAAATCCTTGGGCATATTTGAGTCAAACAGTGGCGATTTGGGTTTTATACGTAGTCTATTTTGCGATTCCGTTTTTGAGTTTGGAACAAACCAAAGATTTCCCTTTGGAGGGAATTTTACTGGCTTTTATTGCAGGTTCATTGGGAATCACTTTCACCAATGGTGGCATCGGTTCATTCCCTCTTTTAGTTGGGATTGCGGTCGCATTTTTCTTGGGAGCAAATGATCCAAACGCAAGTGCAACAGGCAAAGCATTAGGTATGATTATTTGGATTTCACAAACTTTATTATTGATTATTTTAGGATTACTGTCTTTGGTAATGTTGCCAAAGAATTACAACAAAGAAGATGTCGAGACTGAATTACTTGAAAGCGAAAATAGTTGATGCACGAGAAGCGCAATTATTGATCAACAGCTGGAAATTTAAAGGCGATAAAGTTGTTTTCACAAACGGCTGTTTCGACATTCTGCACCAAGGACACGTCGTCTATTTAGCGAAAGCTGCTGAAATGGGCAACAAGATGATTGTGGCTTTAAATTCAGATCAATCTGTTAGAAATCAAAACAAAAGTCCAGAGCGACCAATCAATCCAGAAGATTCAAGAGCCATTGTTTTGGCTGGTTTGGGATTCATCGATTTAGTGGTAATTTTTGATGCAGAAACTCCAAAGGAAATCATCGAGTATTTAAATCCTGATGTTTTGGTAAAAGGAGCTGATTACGACGCTGATGAAACGGATCCAAATAGCAAAAAATACATCGTTGGTTCTGATTTTGTGCGAAAAAACAATGGAACAGTTCAAGTAGTGGAGTTGGAACAAGGATTTTCAACTACATCTATCATTGATAAAATGAAAAAATAAGAATGAAAATTAAATTTACCTTATTAAAGTGACATGTCCTTGATAACGATACATCAAATCTGAATTGGAAACTTTAAACAATATCGACCAAACATAAGTATCGTCTTGACACATATAACCGTTTAAGGTACCGTCCCAACCATTAGCAACCTCTGTTGTTTGGTAAATCACTTCTCCCCATCGATTAAAAATTCTCAAAATGTAATTGTCAGGATCGTACCCATCTGAAAATACAGGTTGAAAAATGTTATTAAACTCATTTCCGTCTGGTGAAAAAGCATTTGGAACATAAAAAATTGTTTCCTCCTCAACATATACAAAATTGGTAACCGTATCCACACAACCAGAATTGTTTGTTGCAATCAATTCAACTAAATAATAACCAATTACTTCAGGATAAGTTTGAGTCGGATTTTCTAATGTTGAACCAGTTCCATCTCCAAAACTCCAAGTGTAAGTGGTTGCATTCACTGAGGTATTTTCAAAGTGAAAAACGGGATCTAAAACAGAAGTAGAAAAATTATCAACCGTAAAAGAAGCTTCAGGATTTGGATAAACCAATATATCAATTGAACTTCCACCTCCGCAAACGCCATTCAAAGTATAAGAAATTACATTTACACCAATGTTTGCAAGCGAAGGATCAAATTCACCGGTTACTGAATTTACGATACCTGGTCCAGACCAAAAACCATCAGGCAGATCTGCCACCAAAAATTCGCTCGGACTACTAACACAAAAAGGTCCTGCAGGTGAAATTGAAACATTTGGAATTGGTCCAACTGTAATCGTAAAATCAATACTATTTCCTTGGCAACCATTACTTTCGGGTGTCACAGTTATTGTTGCTGTAACATCAGAAGGAGAATTATTTGTTGCAGTAAAGGCAGGAATATTTCCTACACCATTGATTGCTAAACCAATAGATGAATCTGAATTTGTCCAAATATAGTTTGTATTTGTAACAGATGAATTTGGTACAACCAATGAGGTCAAAACACCATCACAATAAAATAAATCTTCAATTGGATCGATTGTTGGCAATGGATTTACTTGAACAATCAACATCTGATTTTCACTTTGACAACCAACAGGGACAGAAGTCAATTCAAAATTGTAGGTAACAAATTGAGCAATATTTGTAGGATTTATCAAATTATCACCAATAAAATTTGAATTTTGAAATGTTAAAGTTTCTCCTGAAACCAAGGCATTGTCTGTTGCAAACCAATTAATATTTGAAACTATACTTGTAACAATAGAATAATTGACAAAAGTACCGGAACAAATAATCAATGTATCTTGATTCACAACAATTGGCAAAGAATTTAAGGTAATTAACATTTGATCACTTACAACGGCACAAGGTCCAATTGGATCATTCGAAGTCAAGGTTAAAATAACATTCCCTGCACTCAAGTCAGATGCACTCGGCGTATAAGTTGCATTCAATGAAGATGCGCTCGGATTGAAAGTTCCCGTGCCACCGCTCCAAGTTACTGAACTTGTTGCCCCTCCTTGTGTACCGGAAAGTGAAACTGGTACTAAACCACAAATTGATTGGTCAATTCCTGCATTTACTGTGGCAGCTTGATTTATTGTAATCAACACTTGGTCTGAAACTGCCCCACATGGTCCTATTGGATCATTCGAAGTCAAGGTCAATGTCACAGTACCTGCAGTCACTTCCGATGGACTTGGTGTGTAAACTGCATTCAATGTCGTAGCATTCGGACTAAATGTTCCCGTTCCTCCGCTCCATATTGCAGAAGTTGTTGAACCACCTTGCGTTCCTGCGAGTGTCACTGTGGAAGTTCCACAAATCGTTTGGTCAACTCCTGCGTTGATTGTTGCTGGCTGTGCAATTGTGATCAATACTTGGTCAGTCACTGCTGGACATGGTCCGGGTGGGTCGTTGGAAGTCAATGTTAAAGTCACTGAACCTGCATTTATATCAGCTGCACTGGGTGTGTAAATTGCATTTAAGTTTGCTGCATTAGGACTGAAGGTTCCTGTTCCTCCACTCCATGTGATAGAAGTTGCACTTCCACTCCTAGTTCCTGAAAGCGTCACGGTTGATGATCCACAAATCGTTTGGTCGATTCCTGCATTTACAATTGCTGGCTGATTTATTGTGATCAAAACTTGGTCTGAAACTGCCCCACATGGACCCGCTGGGTCATTGGAGGTCAATGTTAAAGTC
>JBFYPS010000288.1:0-7799 GCA_041303135.1 Crocinitomicaceae bacterium
GAACGATTCCTCCAAAAATGTTAATCAAAATCGCTTTTACATTTGGATCTTTCAATATGATTCCGAAAGCTTTTTCAACTCTTTCAGCATCTGCAGTACCTCCCACGTCCAAGAAGTTTGCTGGATTTCCACCTGATAATTTGATAATGTCCATTGTAGCCATTGCCAAACCAGCACCGTTTACCATGCAACCAACGTTTCCGTCTAATTTCACAAAGTTCAAACCAGCTTCACCAGCTTCAACTTCTGTTGGATCTTCTTCAGTAACATCACGCATTGCTGCATAATCTTTGTGTCTGAATAATGCGTTTCCATCTAAAGTAACTTTCGCATCAACCGCGATAATTTTATTGTCTGAAGTTTTCAATACAGGATTAATTTCAAACATAGAAGCATCACAACCTTCAAATGCATTGTACAAACAAGGAATAAATTTCACCATGTTTTTGAATGCATCTCCAGAAAGACCTAGATTGAAAGCAATTTTTCTAGCTTGAAAACCTTGCAAACCAACTCTTGGATCGATTACTTCTTTGTAAATCAAATCTGGCGTGTTTTCAGCAACAGTTTCGATGTCCATTCCACCTTCAGTAGAGTAAACAATTACGTTACGTCCCAACTCACGATCCAACAAAACTGACATGTAAAATTCAGAAGTTTCAGTTTCACCAGGATAATAAACATCCTCAGCAATCAACACTTTTCCAACTAATTTACCTTTTCCGTTTGTTTGAGCGGTAGTCAAATGTCCACCAAGAATTCCTTTAACTTTTTCTTCGATGTGGTCAATTCCTTTTGCCAAAACAACTCCGTGAGAACCTGTTTCTTCAACAGTTCCTTTTCCACGTCCACCTGCGTGGATTTGTGCTTTTACAACGTACCAACCAGTACCCGTTTCTTCTGTTAATTTTTTAGCTGCAGCTACTGCATCCTCAACTTTGTCAACAACAATACCTCTTTGTGTCGCAACACCGAAGCTGTTTAAAATGGATTTTCCCTGATATTCGTGTAAGTTCATTTTCTGAAATTTTGCGCTGTAAATGTACAATGAATAAATCAAAAAGTAGGATTGTTAATGAAAGTTTTTTTCTTTAAATCGTTAAAAAGGTATAGTTTGATGTATTATTCTTTACGTGGTTTCCATTAAACACATTTGTAATCATGGATAAATTATAATTTTGTAATATTAAAATCAATTTTTAAGTGTGAAATGCTAAACAAGTTTGTGCGTTTCGTGTTTAATTAAAAGAACATTTTTTTTCAATTTTATTGCGCAAATTCACTAAGTTTCTCAAACATTCTCCATGAAAAAACTCATTTTTCCTTTAGTTTTAATTTCCATTTTACTCATTGCAGAAATTGGTTCTTATTTTGCCATTCGCACTTTTTTTCTAGATCAAAAATCACAGCTTAAATGGTTTAATTGGATTTGGTTTGTTTCCACCATTTTGATTTACGCTTTCGTTTTTGGAAGTCGAATGATGCAAAGCAATTACGCTAAAAACTGGATGGTCAACATTTTCTTTTTGGTATTGATTGCCAAATTGGTCATAGCGCTCGCATTTTTAATCACCCTAGGAATTCAATTTATCAAAGGATTATTTGTGTCAAAAGCTGCGGCTTCAAATGTCGCAACAGATTTAAGCAGACGACAATTTGCATCCAAATTAGCACTCGGATTTGCGGCGCTTCCGCTGGGAACAATGGCTTGGGGACTAATCAAAACGGCTTATGATTTCAAAATTCATAGACCAAAAATTAAATTTTCAAACCTACCGAAAGCCTTCCACGGATTAAAAATTGTTCAAATTTCCGATATTCACACAGGAAGTTTGCAAGGAAATCACCAATTGCAAAAAGCATTTGATTTGATCAAAGCAGAAAAACCAGATGTGATTTTTTTTACAGGCGACATTGTCAATAATCGCACAGATGAAGCTTTTCCGTATATTCCGATTTTGTCACAATTGTCTGCACCGCTTGGCGTCTATAGTATTTTAGGAAACCACGATTATGGCGATTACGAGCAATGGGAAAGCCAAGAAGCAAAAGCGCACAACATGAAACAAATGCACGATTTGCACCAAAAATTGGGTTGGAAATTACTTTTGAATGAACATGTTGAACTTGAAAAAGACGGAGAAAAAATTGGCGTTTTAGGAATCGAAAACTGGGGTGCAAACTTGAATTTCAAGAAATATGGTAAATTCTCCGAAGCCAAAAAAGGGTCAGAGCATTTACCTTTCAAAATTTTGCTTTCACATGATCCAAGTCACTACAATGCTGAAATCAAGGATCAACACACTGATATCGATTTGACACTTTCCGGCCATACACACGGATTTCAATTCGGCATCGAAATTCCTGGTTTCAAATGGAGTCCATCACAATACATTTATCCACAATGGGCTGGATTATATCCAAATGGAAATCAACATTTGTATGTAAACCGCGGTTTGGGTTGTCTAGGATACATGGGTAGAGTAGGGATTCGCCCTGAGATTACGGTGATTGAGTTATTAAGTATTTAATTATTTTAAAAATTAAAGAAGAATAATTCTTTGATAGTTTTGGATGTTTTTTCAGGTCCGCGATAGTTTATTTCAATCATAAATATTCCCTTTTTTTGTTTTTCAAGGAATTCTGTAAATTCTTTTGAAAATTTAGAACCAAATCCATTGAAATTTCTTCCATTGATGATTGCTTTCCATTCCATAATCACGAAGCCAACTTTGATGTTTGCATCAATAGAATTTTGAAGCGACATTAGATTTGGCAGAGAAGTAATTGTATCGAGTGGTGATGAATTATCAATTTTTAAAGTGGGAATTGGGAGATTTCGAGTTTTGTATTTTTGTGAGTATAAAATTTCATCATTTTTTGAAAGTACTACTATGGTAATACTATCACTTTGACCAGGCTTTACAACAAAGTAATTATCATTTGAACTATAAATGGTATCACATTGTGTGCAAACAACTTTTAATTTTTCAATTTTTTTATGACGAAATCCAATCGAAATTATTTGGCTAAATCCCTTGTAAAAAGTGTTCATTTCGGGCTGACTTACAATGATGTTTTCGTTTTGAGAAAAAATAATTGAAGTATTCAATAATAGTAAGATTAATATTAAGCGCATAATCGATTCTTTAGAATGACAGTCTTTAAATTTACAGAAAATCCCTTATTTATTGTGGAGGTATTTGCGCCTTTTTGGTGATTTATAATAATGCAAAGTAATAGGTTATACTTTTTTAAAGCATTCTACTGGCCTATTTTTTTTCAGGATAGTAAATAGTGATGATTCCCCGAACAGTATCTCCATCATGTAACAAATCTATGTCGTAAAATTGTCGATAAGAAACTGAATTAGATACATAAGCATCTATGGTTACGATAGTTTTCGAGGGCATGATTTGCAGTGAGAAAAGACTCTTTCCAAATTGATCTGTATAATAGTGGCAAATCTTTTTGTCAAATGCATCTTTAGTTTGAAGCAAACATTTTGGTACAATAGTCCCCGCTTCGTCTCGCGTTTCAACTTCAAAATAGATCAACTTTGGCTTAACTTGAAAAGAAGTTAGGAAGGTTAGAAGCAAAAATAAAATAGTCTTTTTCATAGTGTTAATTTTTTCAGAGAATACCTTTCATGTAAAAAAGTAACAGATTTAAACATTTTACTCAATAAAGATGAATTCCCTGAAGTTGGTTTTCAGTTTTTGACTTATGATGATAAAAAATTTACACGAATTCCTTCCTCGGTTTTTTTTCTTTATTATTTTTGTTTCCGCACAAACTGATTATCTAATCTATTATGAAAAAAAATGTATTAAAATGTTTGATTGGAGCCTTTGTATTTGTCCAATCATTCTCAGCCCAAAACAACCCTGAAAAAACTTGGAAATTATTATTGGAAAACAAAAGGGATTTAGCACTCAAAGAAATCCAAGCTAAATATGCTGGCAATAAGTCCATTGAAAATGTGATTGGCAAAGAACTGATTCAATATGAAAATGGAATGATTAAGCCATCTTCTAGTTTTTTGGGTGATTTCAAAGCCATTAAGAACAATGATCCATACCTATACGCCTTGTGGAATCAGCAGTTTCTTTTTCAAGAATACACTTCCAATGGTTTCAATGCCAATAACATGAAGGTGGTGGATGAATTATACAACAATCAATATACGAATCCAACAATTAAAGGCGCGTTGTCCTACTTAAAAGGAGTAAAAGAGCGAGGCATTAATAATTTTGTTGGTTATGAAAAGTATGTCAAGGAAGTAGAATCCATCAGAGATTGGGAATATTGTGCAGTTTTTGAAAATTTAAATAACAGTGGAATCAATGCATATTATGGACCAGAAGATCATGCGAAAAGTGGTGAACCTTTCAACGCAAACAGCAACGGTTTTTTAAATTGGTACAAAGCTCCAGCAAATGTTGAACCATGGCAGATGTTGACCAATCACGCGGAATATGGCTCTGGGGTACATTATGCTCAAACTTTTGTTACTTCACCAACTGACCAAGAAGTGTATGTTAGAATTGGGAATTCATCAAAATTCATTGTCAGTATCAATGACATTCAAATTTTTGAAGGTTCAAAAAATTTAAGTACAGATTTGGATGCCTATGTTGTTAAAATTCAATTGAAAAAAGGAGTAAATCGTTTACTTTTAAAAATGGCTGAAGATGAAAGTTTCGGTTTCTTTATGGTTCGTTTAACTGATAGAGACGGAATCAATTTAAAAAGCTTAACTGTATCTTCCAATTATGCAGAGTACAATAAATCAACCTTGGATGAATTGAATCCTGTAGTTATTGAAAACGAATTTGAAGTATTTTTCAAAAATAAATGTGAAGCAAACCCAGATGATTTTTTGTCAGCTTATTGTTTGATTAGAACTTACTTGAGAAACGACAAGTACGAGCAAGCATACGAAGTCTTAGAACCTTGGATGAAAGCATATCCTAAAAGTTCTATTCTGAGGATTATGGCTTTGAAAGTTTTTTCTTTGTCTGGTGAAGATAATTTGATTGACGAAATCAGAGAAAACCTGAAAAAAGACGATCCAAATTACCACCTTTCTCTTTTTATCGTTTTCAGCGATGCACAAGAACTTTTTAGAATGAGTCAGCAAAACATGGAGGAAATTATTGACAGCTATGTCAATTCAGTTGAAGATCCTACCATCAAGTATTTTGGTGATATGTACAAAGCAATCCGTTTGCAAGACAAAGACCGTGTAATAAAAGACTTGGAAAAATTGATAGGCATTGCAACCACTGATAAAAATGTAAATTCTTTAAAATCATACGCAAATTTATTTGAAGGTTACCTCAATGATAATGAGCGAGCCAAAAAGATTTATGAGCAAATCAATAGTAAATATTTTGATGTAGAAGTGCGTGACAACTTAGTGGGATTTTATGCCAATCAAGCCAACTTTGCGAAAGGTCAAAAATTACTAGAAGACAATGCTAAATTTTTGCCAAGTGATATTGAGTTTTTGAAATCATTGGTAAATTATATGCATTACATCAAAGACTACGACAAATCAATGCCATATATTGACAAAATTTTGGTGCTTTATCCATATTCATTTATTGCCATGGAATTGAAAGGCGATGTACTTCTTCAAGCTGATAAAAAAGAAGAAGCCATGGAATGGTATCAAAAATCTTTGCTCCACAATAGCGGAAACAGCGAATTAAGAAAGAAAATCCGCGATATCAGCAATGAAAAGGATTATGTTGAAGATTTCATTACCAAAGATGTTTACAAGTTCATCGAATCAAAAAAATCGAAAATCACAACTAACAACTATGGATACAATATTCTGTTAGATGAGGTAACCGTTGAACTTTACAAAGAAGCTGGTGGAAAAGGCAGATACACGTACGTGTACGAAATTACTTCTGATGCGGGTGTTGAAAGATTAAAAGAATACGATTTGGGATTGTCAGGAAGCTACAACATCATCAAATCTGAAATCATCAAAGCAGATGGCAAAATTATTCCAGCTGATAAAATGAGATCTAGTTTCGTTTTCAATGGATTGGAAGTAGGAGATATCATTTACATTGATTACCAATCTAATTTTAATGGTTACGGAAGATTTTTTAGAGATTTTACAGATGATTATCAATTTACATCTTTTAGTCCACTGGTAGAAGGTCGATATACACTTTTGGTTCCTAAAGACAGAACGATTTCTTATGAAGTCAAAAATGGTAAATTAGAATTTGAACAAAGTCAGAAAGGTGATTACAATGTTTATTCTTGGGTGTTGAAAAACCACAATGGAATGACATCGAGTGAAAAATACATGCCTGAAAGCAGCGAAGTTCAAACAGTTTTACATATTGGAACAATTAAAAGTTGGACAGAAATTGCGAATTGGTATTCCGATTTAGTAGGACAACAAATTGAAATCAATTCGGTGGTGAAAAAGGCTTTTAACGAGATTTTCCCGAATGGTTTTGATAAAATTTCAGAGTTTGACAGAGCTAAAAAAATCTACGATTACATGGCTGAAAAATTGAGTTACAGTTATGTTTCTTTCAAACAAAGTGGTTACGTTCCTCAAAAACCTGGAAAAACTTTGACGACTAAATTAGGAGATTGCAAAGATTTTTCAACGTTATTTGTTGTGCTTACAGAAATGGCAGGATTGAAGTCAAACTTGGTTTTGGTTTCAACCAACGACAATGGAATTTCAAGTTTAGTACTTCCAAATATCGGATTCAATCATTGTATTGCAAAAGTTTTTATCAATGGAAAAGCAAGATACATTGAATTAACAGATAGAAATTTGCCTTTCACGGCAATGCCAATCAGAGATGTTAACGCACAGATTTTGGATATTCCAAGATCGGTTGACAAAGCTTTTGTATCCAAGCTTGAGAACTTGCAAGATCCAAATAAATTGAAAAATATTCAAACGAATAATGTAACAATCAACGTCAATAAAGAAAACCAAAAGATTAAGATTACCACTGAAATGGCTGGTTCAATCAAATCTCGTTCTGCAGAAATTTTCAATAATCAAGGTTATCAAATAATTAAGAAAAAGATGATGGATCGTTTTGAAACCATCGTTGGAGAAAATTGTACAATCGATACGGTTTACAATATCGAAAATGTAAGAACTGCAAATTCTATCAAGTATTCCGCTGATTTGACTTTCAAAGAAAAAGCCAGTAAAATTGGGAAATACTTCGTGTTGAAAGTGCCTTACATAGAAAATGCATACACCGCAGATTTGATTTCTGAGGAAAAACGCGATTATCAAATCAATTACTTGGATTATGAGAATACAGATGAATACAGAACTACTTTCGATGTTTATATCGCTTCAGGAAATGTGTTTACCGAAATTCCTGCAAATACAGAATTGACATTCAAAAATCATTCTTATTCGAGAAAATATACAAAGGTTGCACCAAATCATTTGCGAATTACAGTGGTTGCTAAAACCAGTTTTGAAAATATTTCAGTTGAAGATTATGCCAAATTCAAGGATTACGTAAGTAAAATCCTCGAAGCAAAAGATTCAATGATCGGTTTTGAATAAAACAGAAAACGCCCCAGAAATGGGGCGTTTTTTTTTGCGATTACTTGGCAACAAAATATATGTATAAACGAAAAAACCTTCCCCGTCCTAAAACAGAGAAGGCATTCTATATATCGACATTCCGTTCTATCTGAGTATATCAGGAAGAGGGAACGAAAAAAGAGCCGCTAAAAGCGACTCTTTATAAGTGATGTAAAAGTAATAAATCTATCCGAAACTC
>JBFYPS010000289.1:0-3586 GCA_041303135.1 Crocinitomicaceae bacterium
GTATAAAAAGTTAAAAAACACACAATAAAGAAAATTAATATTGGTATTTCACACAACTAATTGTTTGCGCTATTCGTTTTTATAAAAAGAATGAACAATTACTTTTAAGTATACATTCATACACATTGAAAGATTTTTCGTATTTTGCTATTCTAAAACAACACATGAAGAACTTAATTAACTTGTTTTTGATTTTATTTTTGTCTCAATTTACATTTGGACAAAATTTTTCAGTTGGAGAAAATAACGACAATCAAACTGTAATCAATTTTAAATTCAAAAATCAAAAATTTGAATTCCTGACATTAAATGAATCAGATTTCATAGATTTTAAATCCGTTTTCAAACATACTCTTAATAAACTTGCTGAACCTGCTTTGCCAAAATTTAGCACTTCAATTTTGATTCCCAATAGAGGAAATGTAAGTGTTGAAGTAATTTATGGTGACTTTTATGAAATTGAAAACACAAATGTTTTACCGTCAAAAGGAAATTTAAAAAGAAATGTTGATCCATCAAACATTGAATATCAATTTGGAGAAACTTACACAAAGGATGCATTTTACCCAGGAAATTTGGCTGAAATTTCAAATCCTTTCATTCTGAGATCTGAAAGGGGAATTAATGTTACTGTTTTTCCTTATCAATACAATCCGGTTTCGAAAGTAATTCGTGTTTATGAAAACATTCAAATCAAATTGCACTTCAATAAAAAAGAGCAAGGATTGAATGAAATTTTAAGTGATTCAAGGTCTAAAGCATTTAATCCCTCTTTTTTCTTAAATTCTAAAATAGAAAAATACAATTCAATCGAAGAAGATGGTGACCTTTTGGTGATTTGCCCAGATTCGCTCATTGCAACAATGCAACCATTTGTCAACTGGAAAAATCAAAAAGGAATTTATACAAAAATGGTTGGTACTTCAGTGACTGGAAATTCAACCCAATCCATTAAAAATTATATTGAAAATGAATACAACTCCAATCCAAGTTTACTTTACCTTTTGTTAGTTGGAGACAATGCCGAAATACCAGCATACATTTATGGCAATTCTGGTGGGGAAGAAATTATTAGTGACACATATTATGGACAACTGGCTGGAACGGATTTTTATCCTGAACTATTTGTAGGTCGATTTTCTGGAAATACTGCGCAAATCAAAAACATGGTTGATCGCGTTTTGGAATATGAAAAAAATCCTGCTGCAGGAGATTGGATGACCAAAGCAATGGGAATTGGTTCAAGCGAAGGTGCGGGAATTGGCGATGATAACGAAGAGGATTGGCAGCACATTCGAAATATCAAAAATGAGTTAACCAATTTTGGCTACAACCAAGTTTATGAATTTTACGATGGTACTCGCGGAGAACAAGATGCCGCTGGAGATCCAAATCCAGGTATTATTCTTCCTGCGCTGAACAATGGAATTGGATTATTGAATTACACAGGACATGGAGACATCAACGAAATGGTTACTGGAAGTTTCACTTCTTTGAATGTGAACAACGCCACAAACAATGGTAAATATCCTTTTGTCGTTTCTGTAGCTTGTAATAACGGTACTTTTATTTACGGAAATTGTTTGTCAGAAACATGGTTGCGCGCAAGTAAAAACGGAACACCAACCGGTGCGATTGGCGCTTGTGGCTCGTCAATTCTCATGTCCTGGGCGCCACCCATGCAAACGCAAGATGAAATGACAGCAATTCTCACTGAATCCTATCAAAACAACAAAAAAGTCACTTTAGGTGGATTATTTTACAATGCGCAATTAAGCATGTTGGAACTTTATACTGGTGCAGATGGAGAAGAAGTGATGCAAACTTGGGTGTTTTTTGGAGATCCTTCAGTCGTTTTTAGGAATAAAATTACTCAGGAATTGATAGTTAATCACTTAACTCAAATTTCTCAAAGTGAAACAAGCATTTCAGTAGGCTGCAACGAAGAAAACGCGATAGTTGCCATTTCTCAAAACAATGTTTTACTAACTGCAGGAATTGTTAGTGACGGTATTGTAAGTTTTACACTTCCCACTTTAACATCAAATTTACCTTTAGCAGTAACTGCAACCAAACAAAATTTTAAAGCATATCAAGGAAATATTCAAGTTGGAAACGGTCCTCTAGAGATTAATGAAAATGTTTTTGAATTGATTTCTGTTTACCCAAATCCGACGAATGATTTCATTCAAATAGAGTTACAAAGTAAAGAAAGAACAATTGTTAGATTGTTAGATATAACTGGCCGAGAAATCAAAAAAGTTGATCTAAAAATAGGTAACTCACAAGAAAAAATTGATTTATCGGAATTCGCTTCTGGCGTTTATCAACTCACCATCGAAGCACAAAACAAACATCAATCGGTGAAAATCATCAAAAATTAGAATTCGTTTTACCGAAATTATACCTTTAAAAACACTTCATGAAAACAAAAAAAGAAATTGTAGACAATTGGCTACCAAGATATACTGGCGAATCACTTGAAAATTTTGGATCTTACATTATCCTGTGTAATTTCTTGAATTATGTGTCCAAATTTGCAGACGAAAATCAAGTTGAAATCAAAGGAATTGGCAAACCAATGCAATGTGCCACAGCCAACGGAATTACGCTAATCAATTTTGGAATGGGAAGTGCCTCGGCCGCAACAGTCATGGATTTGCTTTCTGCCATTAAACCAAAAGCGGTTTTGTTTTTAGGAAAATGTGGCGGTTTGAAAAAGAAAAATGAAGTTGGCGATTTAATACTTCCAATTGCAGCCATTCGAGGTGAAGGAACGAGTAACGATTATTTCCCGCCAGAAGTTCCTGCTTTGCCTGCATTTGCTTTGCAGAAAGCGATTTCAACAACGATTCGTGATGCAGGTTACGACTATTGGACAGGTACTTGTTACACAACAAACAGAAGAGTTTGGGAACATGACGATTCATTTAAAGAATATTTAAATTCCATTCGCGCCATGGCGATTGATATGGAAACTGCAACGATTTTCACAGTCGGTTTTGCTAACAAAATTCCCACAGGCGCATTGCTTTTGGTTTCTGACCAACCAATGATTCCTGAAGGAGTAAAAACATCTGAAAGCGATTCAAAAGTGACTTCTGAATTTGTTGACAGACATTTAGCCATGGGGATTTTGTCGCTGAAACAGTTAATCAATAACGGAGATACAGTAAAGCACTTAAGATTCTAATCTTGAAGTCAAATAATATGTTATGGATAGTGGAATTTTCACTGTCCTTTTTTTATGCACAAAAAAAGGACTTCAAATCAAATTTGAAGTCCTTCTCTACTCTATTTTTTTTAATGTTATTCAGTAATCATTGTCAAATCTTCTTCTTCTTCCGCTTTCTTTTTTGAACGAAACGAAGCGATTTTATCTTTTACCCTGTCAACCGAATAATACATGATTGGCACGACGATGATGGTCAAGAACATAGAACTTGTCAATCCTCCGATCAATACCCAAGCCAAACCGTTTTTCCATTCTGCTCCAGAACCTGTTGCTGTTGCAATTGGAATCATCCCAACAACCATCGCGATTGTTGTCATCAAGATTGGACGCATACGTTCGCTCACTGATTCC
>JBFYPS010000290.1:0-5062 GCA_041303135.1 Crocinitomicaceae bacterium
CTATAAAGTTATGAAAAGAACATTACTCATTTTGGGGAACGTTGTTTTAGGTGCAGGATTTTCTTTTGCTCAACAAACACCAGTTTCTCAAACACCACTAAATAAAAACGTGGTACTAGAAGAATTGACGGGAATCAATTGCCAATATTGCCCAGATGGTCACTTAAGAGCAAAACAAATTGCTGATGCTAACCCAGGTAGAGTTGTATTGGTAAATGTACATGCTGGAGGTTATGCAACTCCAGGAGCAGGTCAACCAGATTTAAGAACAACTGACGGAACAGCTTTAGATGCATTTCTTGCACCAGAAGGATATCCTGCAGGTGCTGTTCAAAGAACACCATTTGGAACAGAAACTTTTTTAGCAACAGGACGTGGTAACTGGAGCAGTCAAGTTACATCAGGATTGGCGCAAGCTTCTCCAGTAAACATCGCAATGGATGCAACAATTGATGCTGCAACTAGAGAATTGACTTTGCATGTTGAAATGTATTACACAACTCCTCAAGCGGCTGGAACAAACCACTATTTGAATATTGGTTATGTTCAAAATAATTATGAAGGACCTCAAACTTCAGGTAGTACTTGGAATCCAGCAGCAGTTTTGCCAAATGGAAACTACTTACACCAACACATGTTCCGTGGTTTCTTAAACGCAGGAGGAACTTGGGGTGAAACGATTGATGCTTCTCAAACAAATGTTATTACAAAAACGGTAACTATGACATTGCCAGCTGCAATCAACGGAGTTGATTTAAATATTGGTGATTTAGAGTTTTTCGCTTTCTTGCATGACGGTCACAACACATATTCAAACAGTAAAATCATTACTGCTGCAGAAATAACACCTACTTATGTAAACGTTCCAGCTGCAACAGCAGTATTGCAATCTATCACTAATGAATTTAACATTGGTTGTGCTTCAAATGGTAACATTTCTCCAATCGTTAAAGTTAAAAATAATGGAGATGCAATTTCTGCATTGTCTTTCTCTTCTTCTGTGAATGGTGGTACACCTGTAGTTTACAACTGGACTGGAACTATTCCAGCATTTGGATCTGCAGACATTACAATTCCTACATTGAATTTCTCTCCTGTTGCTTCAAATAGTGTAACAGTTACTTTAACTTCTGTTAATGCTGGTGCTGGTACTATTGGTGCTACAGCTTCTGCTACAAAAAGCATCGTTAAAGCTGCTGATGCTACAGGTACAATGATTACTTTGGAAATCATGACTGATAATTATCCTGCAGAAACTACTTGGCAATTATTAAACAGCTCTAGTACTGCTGTTGCAAATGGTGGTCCTTATGTTGGAAATGGTCAAAATGCTGGTGGTGCAGATGCATTGAAAACAAAATCTCATGACATTTCACTTCCAGGAACAGATTGCTATAGCTTGAAATTGATGGATGAGTACGGTGATGGTTTCACATACGGTACAAATCCAGCTGGTGGTTACGGTTTCAGAATCAAACAAGGTTCTACAACTTTATACACAAACTTGAAAGCTCCTTTTGATTTCGGTACTGCTACAACTGTAGATGGTGTTTTGAATTTCGTATTGGGAATCAATGAAAATGAAGAAGTATTGACAATGTTCAACATCTATCCAAATCCTGCTCAAGACGTAGCAACTTTGGATATCGCAACAAACAACAGTTCTAAGGTTTCTTACAAAATTGTAAATGCTTTAGGTCAAGTTGTTTTAGCAGAAGATTTGGGAACTGTAAATGGTCAAAAAACGGTTTCAGTAAACACTTCTAAATTGAATGGTGGAATATACTTCGTGAATATTACTATCAATGGAATTTCAACGCAAAAACCTTTGTCTATTATCAAATAAATAATAACAAAGTTCAACGTTTTCAAAGGCGGACTGTTTTGTACAGTCCGCTTTTTTTGTTTAAATTTGCCATCTTACTTTAGTAAAAAAATATTATGGCGAAAGTTCGCAAACAAGACGCATTAGATTATCATTCTTCCGGGAAACCGGGTAAGATTGAAGTGGTACCAACAAAGCCATACTCTACTCCAAGAGATTTGTCATTGGCTTATTCTCCAGGCGTAGCTGAACCATGTCTAAAAATAGCAGAAAATAAAGACGACGTTTATAAATATACATCCAAAGGAAATTTAGTTGCAGTAATTTCAAACGGTACCGCTGTATTAGGTTTAGGAAATATTGGTCCTTTGGCTTCCAAACCAGTAATGGAAGGAAAAGGCGTTCTTTTCAAAATATTTGCAGACATTGATGTTTTTGACATCGAGATTGACGCGAGTGATCCAGAACTGTTTATTCAAACAGTAAAGGCGATTTCTCCCACTTTTGGCGGAATCAATTTGGAAGATATCAAAGCGCCTGAGGCTTTTGAAATAGAGAGAAGGCTGAAAGAAGAATTAGATATTCCTGTGATGCATGATGATCAGCACGGAACTGCAATTATTTCTTCTGCAGCATTATTAAATGCACTAGAATTAGCAAATAAGGATATCAAAGATGTAAAAATCGTTATTTCTGGTGCAGGAGCAGCGGCCATGTCTTGTGCTAAATTGTATACCACTTTAGGCGCAAAATATGAAAACATTTTCATGTTCGATAGCAAAGGTTTATTGTCTAAAAAACGAACAGAATTAGAAGCGGAAAAATTACTTTTTGGTTCACACGACGAAGAAGTTTCCTTGGTGGAAGCCTTTGTTGGTGCGGATGTTTTCTTGGGATTATCAAAAGGAAATATCGTGTCAAAAGATATGATTGCAAGCATGGCAAATGATCCAATTGTTTTTGCCCTGGCGAATCCTGATCCTGAAATTACTTACAAAGATGCCATGTCTGTTCGTGAAGATATTATCATGGCAACAGGGCGCTCAGACCATCCTAATCAGGTAAACAATGTTCTTGGATTCCCATTTATTTTCCGTGGTGCGTTGGATGTTCGAGCAACAACTATTAACGAGGAAATGAAATTGGCAGCGGTGAAAGCAATCGCTTCATTGGCAAAAGAAACCATTCCAGAAGAAGTAATTGAAGCCTATGGAGACAAAAACATTTCTTTCGGTCGCGAGCAAATTATTCCAAAACCTTTAGATACGCGTTTGATTTATTATGTTGCCCCAGCAGTTGCCAAAGCAGCCATGGATTCAGGCGTTGCAAAAAATCCAATTTTGGATTGGGATGCCTATGAAATGGAGTTGAAAAGCAGATTAGGATTAGACAATAAATTGATTCGAAATTTGACCATCAAAGCACAAAGCAATCCAAAAAGGGTAGTTTTTGCTGAGGCAGATAATTATAAAATATTAAAAGCAGCTCAATTTGCCAGCGAAGAAGGAATTGCATATCCAATTTTACTTGGAAAAAGAAAGAAAATTGAAAGTTTAATTAATGAGTACGCTTTAGAATTTTCTGAATTTGAAATCGTTGATCCAAAATCTGAAGAAGAGGAAGAAAGAAGAATTCGCTTTGGAAAAGGATTTTTTGAACATAGAAAAAGAAAAGGATTCACGGAGTTTGAATCTATTCAAATCATGCGTGAAAGAAATCACTTTGGTGCAATGATGGTTGAAACCGGAGAGGCAGACGCCATGATTTCTGGTTTGACAAGAAATTATAGAGATGTGGTTCGACCTGCAATTCAAACTGTGGGAACACAAAAAGATGTGAATGTGATAGCAGGACTTTACATCTTAATGACCAAAAGAGGCCCTTTGTTTTTAGCTGATACAACCATCAATATGGATCCAACGGCTGAAGAAATTGCTGAAATCACTAGTAATGTGGCTAAAACGATTCGCAAATTTAAAGTGATTCCAAAAATCGCATTATTGAGTTATTCGAATTTTGGTTCTTCACCAGGAAAAGATGCGGATAAAATGGCTCAAGCAGTTGAAATTTTGCACGATAAATATCCTTCTATCTGTGTCGATGGTGAATTACAAGCCAATTTTGCCTTGAATAGCGAATTAATGAACGAGAAATTCTCTTTTTCGACCTTGGCAAATAAGCAAGTAAATACCTTGATTTTCCCCAATCTTTCTTCTGGAAATATTGCATATAAAATATTACAAGAATTGACCGAAGCAGAAACCATCGGACCAGTTTTGGTTGGTTTAAAAAAATCAATTCACGTCGTGCAAATGGGCGCCTCAGTGCGAGAAATTATTAACATGGTGAAAGTGGCAGTAGTAGATGCTCAAAACAAATAGTTATTTTTGATACTTTAGTCGTCTTTTTTGGCGCTTAAAATTCATATAATCAATACATTGAAAAAATGATTACGCACCTGAATGGTAAATTAATAGAAAAAAACCCAACAAATCTCATCATTGAATGCGGAGGAATTGGCTATGAAGTTAAAATTTCGCTGAATACTTTTTCTTCTATTTCTTCCGATGAATCTATTTTGATTTATACGCAATTCATTGTGCGTGAAGATGCGCAATTATTGTATGGATTTGCCATCAAGGAGGAAAGAGAAATGTTTAACCATTTGATTTCAGTTTCAGGTATTGGTCCAAATACAGCTATGATTATGCTTTCATCGATGTCAACGGAAGATATTGCACAAGCAATCCAAACGGACGATGTTAGAACAATTCAAAGTATTAAGGGAATTGGTGTGAAAACAGCACAACGCGTTATCATCGACTTGAAAGATAAAATGTTAAAATTCAATTTTTCAGCAGGAAATATTTTCTCTGGAAACAATACGAATCGATTTGATGCGTTAACGGCTTTGGTTTCTTTAGGTTTTGATAAAAAAGCCGCCGACAAAGCTTTGGATAAAGTGAGCACAGGGGATGAAACCGTTGAAAAACTAATCAAGGACGCACTCAAAATTTTATAAGTTTTGAAAAAAGATATTTTTATTAATAAGTTATTAAACCTTAAGACATTAGTCTTTGTCTTAACGTGTATGTTTTCCAGTTTCGTTTCTGGTCAAAATAATCCGCCGGATACTTTACCGTTTCCTATTACAAATAATATTTACCCAACTCAAAATACTACACAGAGTTTTGATTTATGTGATCCATCTTCTGTTTCACCTTCAATTGTTTATGA
>JBFYPS010000291.1:0-6042 GCA_041303135.1 Crocinitomicaceae bacterium
GGACCAAAAAATATTTGAATGCTAAAACATACGGATTAGAAATGACCAATCAAGGTCCAGCTATGTTGACACTCGATTTAAACAACTATTCAATTGCTGTTATTAAAACTGATTTCAATGGAGAAAATGCGAACGAAACTGTGTTCTTTGGGCAAGATTGCCAATTTCCTGATGAGTTAAAATTTGAGATGCAATCCGACAGTTCATTCATTTTTATGAATCCTGCTGATTATGGCTCAAGAATTTTTAAAGCAAACAAAGAATTAAATGCGACTGTTGCATACAAAAGACCATTTATGATTGGTTTAGCTGTTGTTGAAACCAAAAATAAACGCGTTTTCGCTGTTGGAAATGGTCCAATATATGGCGTTAAGGTTTTGGTTCAAAAGCACATTGGGATTATCAAAATGGATGAGAATTTTGAAAACTCAACTGTATATTGTTTAAGTGAAGACAATGCTGCCACTGTGGTAACGAGTCCGATTGTTGCAAATGACATTGTGTTTATTTCTTCTACAGGTTTAAACACTTTTTCAAATCCTGCAACAATAACAACTCAAACTTTAGAATCGGTAGTAGATTGCGTGAGCTTTTTAGGAAGTGTTGACGAACAAACATTGGCTTCGTTAATCAAAATTTACCCAAATGTTTCAACTGGAATTTTCCACGTTGAACAAGCTGAAATCAACGACATCCAATTGACTGTTTTCGATGCCTTGGGACAAAAAGTAAGCCAACAAGAATTTCACGGATATACCACAGAAATCGATTTATCAGCTCAAAAAGCAGGCATTTATTTCTACCAAATGAAAGATGCTAAAAATAGAGTAGCTTCTGGAAAATTGATTTTGGTTGATTAAATGAAAAAAGGATCAATTGTATTATTTCTTTATTTTATAACTGGTTGTTCTACCACAAATATTAAAATACCAGAAAATGCTAAGATCATAGCGAAGTATATCGTCCATGATGAAGAACATAGCCCAAATTTGAGTAAATGTTCAGGAACAAAAAGGGATTTTCTAATTGCTAGTAAATACGATTGTTCATTTACAATGGAAGATTTTGAGTTTGATATTGAAGATAAATACATCTTCAACGAACAGGGTGAATTTACGGAATTTTGGAACTATTTATCTGAAGGCCCTGTTGTAACAAAGATTGAGAAACTAAAAAGCGACAAAAATTATTTGTCATCAATTGGTGGGGAGAATATAACAGCAAAATGGGGAATCAATAAAAAGGTAATAATTACAGAAAAAGACACGCTAAAGATTGAAAAAATATTTCCAAAGTATAAATTAATTTGGATAGAACGAGATAGTGAAACAAGGAGTAGAGGACGAAGAATATTAATAGAATATAAATAAAAATGCACTTCAAAAAAAATAGGCTGTTCAAATCGAACAGCCTATTTTCATTTTATCAAATCGCTTATTAGCTATTTTTCTGACTTTCTAATTTAATCAAATTCAACGCTGAACCTGCTTTGAACCACTCAATTTGTTGTTGGTTATAAGTATGATTCAATGCGATGTTTTCTTTCGAACCATCTGCATGAACAATTTCCAAAGTCAATTGCTTGTCTGGAGAAAAAGATTCCAAATCTGTGAAGTTGTAAGTATCTGCTTCTTGGATTTTATCGTAATCTGCCTCGTTCGCAAACGTCAATCCTAACATTCCTTGTTTTTTCAAGTTTGTTTCGTGGATACGTGCAAAAGATTTAACAATGATCGCACGAACACCTAAATGACGTGGCTCCATTGCTGCGTGCTCACGAGATGAACCTTCACCATAGTTGTGATCTCCCACAACGATAGATGGAACTCCAGCTGCTTTGTACGCTCTTTGTACCGCAGGAACTTCTCCTTCTGCACCTGTCAATTGATTTACAACACAGTTTGCTTTTCCGTTGAATGCATTTTCAGCACCAATCAACATGTTGTTGGAAATGTTGTCCAAGTGACCTCTGTATTTCAACCATGGACCAGCCATAGAAATGTGGTCAGTTGTACATTTTCCTTTGGCTTTGATCAATAATTTCGCACCCAAAATGTTTTTTCCGTCCCAAAGTGGGAAGTTTTCCAACAATTGCAAACGAGAAGAATCTGGACTTACAGCGATGGTTACACCACTTCCGTCTTCTGCTGGCGCTTGGTATCCTGGATCTTCAACATCAAATCCTTTGGTTGGCAATTCGTCTCCTTTTGGAGGATTCAATTTTACTTGCTCTCCTTTGTCGTTTGTCAACGTATCTGTCAATGGATTGAATCCTAAATCACCTGCAATTGCCAATGCTGCAACCATTTCTGGTGAAGTCACAAACGCGTGTGTATTTGGATTTCCATCCGCTCTTTTCGAGAAATTACGGTTGAAAGAGTGAACGATGGTATTTTTTTCTTGTTTTTCAGCACCTTCACGATCCCATTGTCCGATACATGGTCCACAAGCATTCGTAAATACTTTCGTACCCATTTTTTCGAATGTTGCAATGATTCCATCGCGGTCAATTGTGTAACGTACTTGCTCAGAACCTGGATTGATTCCAAATTCTGCTTTTGGAGAAATTCCGTGAGCAACTGCTTGTTCAACGATTGATGCAGCACGCGCCATGTCTTCGTAAGAAGAGTTTGTACAAGAACCGATCAATCCCCATTCAACTTTCAACGGCCATCCATTTGCTTCCGCTTCTGCGCGCATTTTAGAAACTGGTGTTCCTCTGTCTGGCGTGAAAGGTCCGTTGATGTATGGTTCCAATTCTGACAAATTGATTTCAATCACTTGGTCAAAATACAATTCTGGATTTGCATAAACTTCTGAATCTCCAGTCAAGTGCTCAGCAATCGCATCTGCAGCGTCAACCACTTCCTGACGACCAGTTGCAGCCAAATATCTACGCATTGAATCATCGTAACCGAAAGTTGAAGTTGTTGCTCCAATTTCAGCACCCATGTTACAAATGGTTCCTTTTCCTGTGCAAGAAAGTGAAATCGCACCGTCTCCAAAATATTCTACAATTGCACCAGTTCCACCTTTTACAGTCAAGATATCTGCCACACGCAAAATAACGTCTTTCGCAGAAGTCCAACCATTCAGTTTTCCAGTCAATTTGATTCCGATTAATTTAGGAAATTTCAATTCCCAAGCCATTCCTGCCATCACGTCTACCGCGTCAGCACCACCAACTCCAACCGCAACCATTCCCAATCCACCAGCGTTCACTGTGTGAGAATCTGTTCCAATCATCATTCCACCTGGGAATGCGTAGTTTTCTAATACTACTTGGTGAATGATTCCTGCTCCTGGTTTCCAGAAACCGATACCATATTTGTTTGAAATGGATGACAAAAAGTTAAATACTTCGTTGTTTTGATTTAGCGATTCTTGTAAATCTTTGCTTGCGCCTAATTTCGCTTGAATCAAGTGATCTGCATGCACCGTAGATGGAACAGCCACTTTTTTTCTACCTGCTTGCATAAACTGTAACAACGCCATTTGCGCAGTTGCATCTTGCATCGCTACACGGTCTGGTGCAAAATCCACGTAAGATTTTCCTCTTTCAAATGCTGTAGTTGCATTTCCGTCCCACAAGTGAGCGTAAAGGATTTTTTCTGAAAGTGTCAACGGTTTGCCCGTAATTTCACGTGCCGCCTGAATGCGCTCCGGAAATTTAGCATACACTTTCTTAATCATGTCTAAATCAAAAACCATAGAAATATGTGTTAAATTGTATCTTTATTTTGTCGTGTGCGAATTTAGGTAAATTAAATTATTTGGTCAATGAAAATGGGAGAAATTGTGCTAATTACATGTAGTTTTTGCGATTTTACACTCATAGCTGTTTGTTTTTTATTTTTCTAACATCGTTGGCAGAATTTAAACACATATTTTTTAAATTTTTTGTACAAAACAATTTCTTACTTTTGAAAATCATTGAAACAATGGAAAATTCAATTCTGTATGCGCTTGTTTGGGTTGTTGTCCTTTTTGTAGGATTGCGCTTTTGGCGTTTGCGTTTCGGGCAAAATGAACCGAATTTGGGTTTTGAATATGCCTTTTTGGTCAAGTCGGCTGTTGGGTTTCTGTTCATCTATTTGTACGCCCATTTTTATCCTTCGAGCGATGCTTTTGCTTACCTGAAAGACAGTCGCATTTTGCACGGTGTTTTTTACAAATCGCCAGTAGATTATTTCAAATTTCTCACGGGTTGGAACCAATCGCCCGAAATCATTCAGCAGTATTTGCAAGACACCAAATTATGGTCGCGCGGGGATAGTAACTTGATCAACGATTCGCAAAATGTGATTCGCATCAACAGTTTGTTGTTTTTTATTTCCTGCGGAAACGCATACATTCATGCCATTTTCATGGGACTCATTTCCTTGTTCGGAATGCGCCATTTGGTATTGGCTTTTCAGCAACGCATTCAGTTAAAATCCAGTTTGTTTTTTTGGGGAATGTTGGCGTTGCCGAATCTACTTTTTTGGTCCGCAGGAATCTTGAAGGAACCGTTTTTGATTCTCGGATTGGGATTAATTGCGCGTGCTTTGTTGGGAGAATTGTCCACGAAACGCAAAGCGATATTTCTGATTTCGGGAATTTTGTTGCTCGTCTGTTTCAAGCCGTATGTATTGATATGCTTGCTTTTTGCGTTGTTTTTCAGGAATTGGAGTCGATTGGTATATCGCCATATTCCGATATTCAGTTTGGGTACTTTTTTGCTGTTTTGTGCGGGATTTGTTTTGCTTTTCCCCAACTTGCGCCAAAAATTCACCGACGATTTAACCGTCAAACAAATCGATTCCATCCACGTAGGCGAAGGCGGATTGTATGCGATGAAAGATTCCAACCAGTTTTATTTCTTTTACAACGCCCATTTGAATCGCTTGCGCGTGAAAGATTCTGTGGTTGAATTGCTCGAACCAACGGACGCGAAGCAAAAATGGATCTACCGAAAAAATGATTTCAAACCAATTCACCTCGAGCCGAAAGGCGAAAAATGGAAATTGTATGTGGTCGAAGACAGTTCTGTGAGTTTGATTCCAATTCAGCGCATCAATCATTCTTTTTCAAATTTAGTCACTTCTGCTCCGCAAGCCATTTCGAATGCCTTGTTGCGACCGTTTTTATGGGACAATGGTGGAGCAATGAAATATCCTTCCGCCTTGGAAGTCTTTGGCGTGCTTGGTTTTCTGATTTTCGCGATTATCAAACGTCGAAAATTGAATGTCGAAGAGCAAAAATTGATTTTCACGCTGATTCTTTTCAGCATTTCGATCTTGGCCTTAGTCGGTTGGACAACTCCCGTCGCAGGTGCGATTGTGCGCTATCGAATTCCGGCTTATATGGCTATTTTTGTACTCAGTATTTTTATCATTTCAATCCCCGAAAAATGGAAGCAACAAACAACGTAATTTTAATCACCGGCGCAACATCTGGATTTGGACAAGCAACAGCACGCATTTTTGCGCAACATGGTTACGACATTATCGCCACAGGAAGAAGAGCCGACAGATTAGAAACCTTGAAAGCAGAATTAGAATCCAATTTTGGCGTTTCGGTCTTGAATTTGTGTTTCGATGTGCGCGTTGAAAACGAAGTCAATCAAGCCATTCAATCGATTCATGCAAGTTGGTCAGATCGTTTGACTATACTAATAAACAACGCAGGTTTGGCTGTCGGAAGATCTCCAATTGACGAAGGAATTGTGGATGATTGGGAGCGCATGATTGATACCAACATCAAAGGATTGTTGTATGTCAGCAAAGCAGTAATTCCATTGTTGAAAGCGAAAAAATCGGGTCACATTTTCAATTTGGGAAGCATCGCAGGAAAAGAAGTGTACGCAGGTGGAAACGTTTACTGTGCTTCGAAACACGCTGTGGATGCTTTATCAAAATCCATGCGCATCGATTTGGTTTCATACAATATCAAAGTCACCAACATCGCTCCAGGCGCAGCAGATACCGAATTTTCATTGGTGCGTTTCAAAGGCGATCAAGCCACAGCAGATGCAACTTATAACGGTTTTGATCCATTGGT
>JBFYPS010000292.1:0-8647 GCA_041303135.1 Crocinitomicaceae bacterium
TCAATATGATTATGCTTGTCACTTTACTGAAGAGTTGGCATTGGTTAAATTGAACGATAAGTGGGGATACATTGATTCAGTAGGAAATGTACAAATACCTTTCAAATTTCAAAAAGCAGAACCATTTTTAAGTGGGAAGGCATACGTGAAGGAAAATGATTTGGTCGGCGTTATTTATAATGATGGAACTTATCTAATCCAGCCAGAATACACGGAAATCAAAGATCTTATTTATGGCTATGAATTGAGAAATGGCGAAAAAATGGGTTTTTATTTCTCTGAAAACAATGAAATTATTCCACCGAAATACATTGATATTTACACCGATGGCTATTATTCAAATTGTCAAATAAACGACAAACATTGGGATTTGTATTACCGAGGAAAGTTGATGATAGACAGTATGGAATCCAAAATTCAATTTTTCAAGAATGAAAATTGTTTTAAAGTTTTCAAAAATCAAAAAGTGGGCGTTTATGATTTGGATCAAGGTTGGCTTGTGGAACCAAAGTATGGGAGAATTGAACGACAAATCTTTGCTGATTATAAAATAAAATCACTAGCATACGACTATTTGTATGTGCTTTACACTGTTGAAGAATATGACCGTGAATTCATGAATGAATTTGAAGATTACTATACCTACTTTCAATTGGCAAAAGCAGATGGAACTTTGATTTCTGACGCACACATGAAAGGACTAAATTCTTATGTCGCTGAATTTGCTCAAGTAAAGTGTGAAGTTTGTTTACAAACAAATATTGACAATCAATTGGCTGTAGTGAATTCTAATTTTGATGTCAAGCAATTAAGTTATTCTACTTTTAAAAAACATAGCGATAGGTTTATTGCAGAAAAGGAATACAAAACATTTATTTTAGATCGTTTTTTGTTGCCTTTAGATTCATTTTCAAAAGTTGAATCTTATTTTGAGTTTGATTATGAAAATACTGCTTGGGAAGAAAGTGATTATGTTTACAAGGAAATTTTAGACGAGCCCTTTTTGTTGATTTTCAATTTAGAAGGGGATAATTTGAAGAAAGCTGTTTACAGTTTGGAAGAAAGAAAACGAATTTCTCCTTGGATGGATCAATCTGAAAATTTGCAAATTGCAAGGGAGTTTTTTGGCAATAAGGCATTTTATAAATACTCCGGAAGTAATTCAGGAATTGGTTATTATATCCAAGGAATGAGTGAGTTGGTTCCAATTGATTTAGAAATTTGTGATGTTTTTACCGAATTTCTAATTACCAAGAAATTTGATACTGACCAAAAGCAATTATTGTATTTTGAGGGGCCAGATTTTGTGAAAATTTGCAGTGAACCAGAAATTAAATTATCTGAATCTATCTTTAAATATTATGAAGGAGAGGAAGGAGAGCGAAGTGTTTTTAGAGATATCTCAATGGAGTTTATTTATACTTTGAACAAGGAAAATAAATATGGAATTGTTACTTTGAACGGCAAATACATCAATGAAAGCTTTGATTCAATCAATCCAATTGTCAATTTTTCTCAATGTATCAGGATTTACAAAAACGGCAAACAAGGAATTTTGAATCTAATAAATGGTAATTCAATTGCTCCTGTTTATGATTATCCTTTGACTTTGCAATATGCATCAGATCAGGTAGAAGTTTTTGCAACTGTCGATGGAAATGACTTCCCTTTTTATTTGACAGACAAAGGGCAAAAGTTTTTTGCGTTGGAACCTAAATTTCTTGTTTTCAAAGAAAAAGGCTTATACGGTTTGAAAACAAACAATGATTTTGATGGTGGAGAAAATATCACCTCTATAGTTATTCCCGCTATGTATAAATCTATGGTTCAAGATATAATTGGTAAAAGTTTTATCGTTTCTGGTTCAAACAAGAAGGTGGGATTAATCAATCAATATGGCGATACTTTGGTTGACTTGAAATATGATAAGTTGGAATCTACTTTGATTTCAAACTACATTGATGGCAGTCTATTTTATTCAAAAATTGGGAAGAAAAAAGGCGTAGTCAGCGAGTTTCAAGGAGAATTAATTCCTGCAATGTATGAAGTAATCGAACCTTTTGGGAATGATCAATTGCAAAACACCTTTATTGTTTCGATTGGAAAGAAAAAAGGATTACATGGTAGTAAAGGACTGATTCTTCCTGTTGAATTTGAAGTGATTTCCAAACAATCAGATTTTGAAGTAACATCAATTACTTATTTTATCGGTGAAAAGGAAGGTAAAAAGTATGTGAAAGAAGCCTATTATTCAGATGATGGTTTTTCTTCAATTGACACGATTTTGTCTCAACCTTATGATGTTGTTTTGGGAAGTTATGGTTTTGTTAAAACAGGGAATTTGTATCATAAGTATTATTTAAGAGACGAACAATTTGTGGAAGAAACGGGAGATTTGGATGTTCAATTTTCAAATGAAGTATTTACCATTGTGTACAAAGATGGAAAATATGGTGCTATTGACTTTTTTGGAGATGAATTGCTTCCATTTATTTATGAATCAGCTTCTTTTATGGAAGGAAGACCCGAGGTTATGATTGGTGTTGAAAATGGTCAGACCTATTATATTTATGTTGAAACTAACGAAAGATTTACTCCTGAGCAATGGTAAAAATAATCAATATAGGAATTGTGTTTTTCATGATGGGAAATGCATTTGCGCAGAAAAAAATAACTTCATTTTTCAAAGAAAATTGGAAAACGCCAATTGGACTAACGACTTATCGAACCAATATGATATTTCATGAAGGCTTGATTTACATAGGTTCAAATGGAAACGATCGAGATGGAAGAATGGATGACAAAGATGGCGTTTTTGCCATTGACGCAAAATCAGGAAAAATCGTTCATCAGTATGTTTTGCCATTTGGCGGAGACAATGATGTGACAGGAATTGCCATTGGCGATGGAAAATTATTCTTTGGTACCGACAATTATTATTTCTTCTGTTTTGATTTGAAAACACATGAAGAATTGTGGAAATATAATCTTCCCTTTGATGTTGAAAGTAAGCCTGTTTTATCTGATTTCAATGGTGATAAAAAGTTAGATGTGTTTTTTAGTGTTCAAAGTGTTGGTTTTTATGCGTTAGACGGCACAAATGGAAATTTGATTTGGAAAAACAATGAAATCACTAGTCATGAAGGAAATGTTGCTGCCTTGGCAGAGGATTTAAATCAAGATGGCGTAAAAGATCTAATTACTGCGGGTAGAGGTGAAGCTAATTCTTCTGAAATTGTTGGTTTTAAGATGAAACATTATGGTGATTATCATTTGGCGATTGATGGCAAAAGTGGCAAAATTTTATGGGCTGTAGAAACAGGTGGAGGAGTTCATAGTTCTCCTTTTATGTCAAAAACGGATGGTAAAACTGTTTTTTATTTGATGGATTCTTATGGTCAATTGAGTGTTGTGGATACCAAAGGAAATCTTTTAAAACGATCTGATTTTGGATTCGATTATTTCATGTCACCTATTGTAACTAAGGATGGATTTTTAATTCTTGGAAATGAATCAACTCCGATTGGAAACGCTCTATGGATTAAGGAAAATGATACTTTGCCTCAATATTTATCAGATAAAGCGATGACCAAAAAGATAGAAGTTTACAGCGCTAGAATTTCTGCAACAACGATGGTAGCTGATGTTTTAGGTAAAGGTTTTTTGCAATTGGTTGGAGTCACAGAAATGGGTGATTTATTTTTGGCAAAAACCGATGGAACGGAAATTCAGCAAATGAAATTTAATGTGGGAGCTGAAGCAAGTGTTTTCATCAAAGACATAGATCAAGATGGAAAATTAGAGATTTTGATTGCTAGTTTAGATGGATTTTTATATTGTTACAAAACTAATTCATCAGGGAAAGTGGAGGTTGGAAGTTTTTAAATTAGATTTTCAAAATGACATTTTTTGAGTTTATTCGACTACTTCAATGGCAACTTCATTTTTTCGATCGACTAAATCCCATGGTGCATTGTAACCCATATACATAAAATCGCCTTTTGTTTTTATATCGTTTTTGGTTAAAATTGCAGCCAATTTGGCGCGATGAATTTCAATCTTTTCATCAGAAGAAAATCCGCCATAAGTTATAACTGCTAATGTTTTAGCTGATTCTTCCACTATTTTTACTTGCGACGAATTTGGAGTTGGCAAATCTGTTTGTTTGTAACTTTTGGGCATAACAAAATACAAAGTTGCACTGTCGCCAATGCTCATCACAACTGGAGAAGTCATGGCTATTTTTTCATTTTTTTCATTTCCTCCAAAGATATAACCAGCAATCGTTCGAAAGCCCGTATTTCCTTGCTTGTCAAAAGAATTTCCCGATAATGCTGTTTTAGCTACGATCATATTTGGATATAGTCTAATTTCAACTTCTTCAATGGTTTTTAACACTTTATATTCGGGCGTTTCTGTCCCTTTGCTGGTAAATGACATAACTAAAACTGATATTACTGCAAGTCCAATAATTGCTGCTGGGATCCAAATGAATTTATTCATTATTATGTTTTTTTATCTTAAACAATTGATAATTGATTTAGTTTAAGTTTTGAAGATTAGTGACGCACGAAATTCTATTTTTTGCAATTAAGTTTAGAATAAGCATTAAAAAAGGCTTTTTGGATTTGTGTTGTAAGATATTGTATTTCAGTTTATTATTTAATTACAAGGAAGGGGTAATTTACTTTTTGTTTTTTTGTGAGTGTTTCTTTATGAGTTTTTGAATCTTTATCGTAATATTGCAATATTAAAATATAGAAATGGGCGCATCGAAATCAGAACATTTTACAGAAAAGCAAAATCAAATTGCCACATTAGCAAAAGCATTGGGTCATCCTGCACGCGTTGCAATTATTGAATATTTACTAAAAGTCGATACTTGTATTTGTGGTGATATTGTTAATGAATTGCCTTTGGCGCAACCAACTGTTTCACAGCACCTAAGAGAATTGAAATCAGCTGGTTTGATAAAAGGAAGCATCGAAGGAAATGCCATTTGTTATTGTATTGAAGAATCAACCTTGGATGTTTTTAAGCAATTTTTCAATCATGTTGAGTTTGGCTTGGATGAAAAGAAAAAAAGATGTTGTTAACTTTTAAATTTAGAAATTATGAAATTATCAGAAGTAAAAGAATCGTTGAGTACAGTGGAATCCGTGGTTTTTCAATTGCCAAATCACAGTTTTGTTCCAGCACATTTTCACATTACAGAGGTTGGTTTAATTACCAAAAATTTCATTGATTGTGGAGGCGTTGTTAGACAAGAGAAAGTAATTAATTTCCAATTGTGGGAAGCAAACGATTTTGATCATCGCTTGGCGCCAAGTAAATTATTAGGAATTATCGAAAAATCAGAAGCGATTTTCAATTTTGATGATTTGGATATTGAAGTAGAATACCAAACAGATACAATCGGTAAGTTTGGATTGGATTTCGATGGAATTTCCTTTCAGTTGACGAATAAACATACCGCATGTTTAGCAGAAGATGCTTGTGGAATTCCTCCATCTAAACAAAAAGTAAAATTGGTTGAATTAGGTTCGAATTCAGCTTCTTGTTGTACGCCTGGAAGTGGATGTTGTTAATTTTTTGACGATGGAAAACACGAGCAAAAATCATTGGGAAAAGGTTTATGAAACCAAAAGTCCGAATGAGGTGAGTTGGACGCAAGAAATTCCGAAAACAGCGTTGGATTTTATTGAATCTTTCGATCTGCCCAAAACGGCTTCAATCATTGATATAGGAGGTGGAGACAGTAATTTGGTTGATCATCTTTTAGCATTGGGCTATGAAAATATTACTGTGTTGGATATTTCTGAAAAAGCCATTGAACGTGCGCGATTGAGATTGGGTTCAAACGCTCAAAAAGTTAATTGGATTGTCAGCGATGTAACCGATTTTCAACCCAAAATGAAATATTCCGTTTGGCATGATCGTGCAGCTTTTCACTTTCTGACTCAAGACTTTCAAATGGAGAAGTATGTTGAATTGGTGAATCAATTCGCGGATAATTATCTAGTAATTGGAACATTCTCGGAAAATGGACCCTTGAAATGCAGTGGATTGGAAATTCAACAATATTCTAAACAATCATTAGAGGAACAATTTTCACCTAAATTTGAGTTGCTAAGTACTAAAATCGAAGATCACAAAACACCTTTTGATACGATTCAAAATTTTGTTTTTGGTGTTTTTAAAAGGAAATAATATGTTTGAAAAGATTCAAAATCAATGTGAAGTATTGAGTCAACAGTTTGATTCAATTTCGCTCGATAGAAAAGCAGTTTTGCTTCAACTTTCAGATTACATTCAAGCAAAAATAGATTCAAAATTGCCCATTCAGCTCATGTATGTGTGCACGCACAATTCGCGCAGGAGTCATTTTGGACAAATTTGGTCAGCTGTAGCAGCGGATTTTTATTCGATTCCACATGTTTCGACATTTTCGGGTGGTACAGAATCTACTGCTTTTCATCCAAATGCGATTCAAGCGTTAATGGACACTGGATTTGAAATTTTTTCAGCCGATTCGGCAAACGAAAATCCGAGATATACAGTTCAATTCGGGGAAAATCTACAAACAGTTTGTTTTTCGAAAGTTTACGATGATTCTGTGAATCCGACCAACGCTTTTGCAGCAATTATGACTTGTTCAGACGCTGAAGAAAATTGTCCATTTATTCCAGGCGTTGAGTTGCGCGTTGGTACCACTTACGACGACCCAAAGGCTTTTGATGGCACAGCATTGCAAAGCGAAAAATACATGGAACGTTCCAATCAAATTGCTTTGGAAACCTTATTTGTATTTTCAAACCTAAAAAACAAGTTATGACAAATAGCAGTTCAATTCCGAATTTGGAAAGAAAAAAATTGAGTTTTTTAGATCGTTTTTTAACGCTATGGATTTTTTTGGCGATGGGAATCGGGGTTGCTATCGATTATTTTGTTCCAACGGCGGACGATTTTATTAATTCTTTTTCTACTGGTACAACCAATATTCCGCTTGCCATTGGCTTGATATTAATGATGTATCCGCCTTTGACGAAAGTTAAGTTCTCAAAAATTCCTACTGTCCTGGCAAAACCAAAATTGTTGGGAATTTCATTTTTTATCACTTGGATTGTTGGACCATTTCTGATGTTTTCGTTGGCGGTTTTGTTTTTAAAAGATTATCCAGAATACATGACGGGATTGATTGTGATCGGTTTAGCTCCCTGTATTGCAATGGTGATTGTTTGGAATGAATTGGCGGAAGGAAATCGCGAATTGGTTGCTGGTTTGGTTGGCATTAATAGTTTGTTGCAAGTTTTCTTTTTCAGCTTGTATGCCTATTTTTATCTCGAAATCATGTTGCCACTTTTTGGAATTAAAGCATTGAATATCGATATTACAGTGATTGAAATTGCAGAAACGGTTGGAGTTTATTTGGGGATTCCTTTTTTGATGGCAGTAGTAAGTCGGTTTATTTTAATTAAAGCAAAAGGAGAAAATTGGTTTGAAAATAAATATTTACCACTCATTACTCCAATTACATTGATTGCGTTATTGTTTACCATCATTGTGATGTTTAGTTTAAAAGGAGCGATGATTGTTTCGATTCCATTGGATGTGTTGAAAATCGCATTGCCATTGGTCATCTTTTTTGCAATTATGTTTTTCTTAATGTTTTTTGTCGCCAAATTTTCAGGCGCAAATTACGCTGATAACGCGGCACTATCATTCACAGCATCGGGAAACAATTTTGAATTGGCGATTGCAGTTTCCATAGGCGTTTTTGGAATCAATTCTGGTCAAGCCTTTGCAGGAGTAATTGGTCCATTGGTGGAAGTTCCCGCGTTGATTTTGATGGTGAATTTAGCGTTTTGGTTGAAAAAGAAATTGTATAAATCTCCAAATGTTTAGTGTATTATGGATTATTTTTCTCAACAAACAGAGCGATTGCAATTTAGAGCCTTGTCTGAAAATGACATTGAATCTTGGTTGGAATTTTTCCAAGGAAACGACCGCTTAGCATTTTTAGGAATCGATGTCAATAAAGATTGCCATACATTAGCAACTGAATGGATTTCAAAGCAATTAGAGCGATACCAAACAGACGGTTTCGGACATTTGGCCGTGATTGAAAAATCTTCATGCGCTTTTATTGGAATGGGCGGAATTTTGGTTCGTGAACTAGAAGGAGAGAAAGTATTTGAAATTGCCTATTCACTCAAGCCCGCTTTTTGGAATCAAGGATATGGAACTGAAATAGCTTCACAGATCAAAAAGTTTGGAAAGGAAAACCAAATTGCCGATTCTTTTATTTCAATCATTCATAGGGAAAATAGTGCATCAATACATGTTGCGCAAAAGAATGGGTTGAGAATTTTGAGAGAAACGAACTATTTAGGAATGGAAGTTTTTATTTTTGGTGAATAATTTTAGAAACATGATTTTATTCTTGTGGTTTCCTTTTTTGATTTTCTATATTATTTGGTTGGTAAGAAAGAAGCCACACCATCGCTTTCATACAGTTGAATTTTTACTTTGTAAGTTTAGATTAAAAATCAAAAGATGGTAATCCATTTTTAACTTTTTTGATTCATATTCAATATTCGTAGTCACTTCAATCGGAGTGACTTTTTTTATCTCCAATAATTTTCAC
>JBFYPS010000293.1:0-2825 GCA_041303135.1 Crocinitomicaceae bacterium
AACTTATTATTTGCGCTGGTGGATGAAAGATGTAAACTGAGAAATCTTTGATAGGTTGTATGTCGTACTGAAAAATTTCTTTTTCTTTCGATTCAATTTTACCTAAAAGCAAATTTATTTCAAGTGGAGTAGGGATGTACTCAAATTTTAGATTGTTGTTAAAAGGATTGGTTTTAGAATTGTGATTTTGCGCTTTTTGTTCCAATTTTTCCAATTGTTTCGAAAGATAACATTTGCCATTGCAATGCAACATTGGTTTGGCTTTGTTTTCACATTTTTCAGCGATAATTTGCTCTTGATTGACCTTAAACCATATTTCCCACCCTAAGCGAGCAACGTCTTTCGCTAAGAAACTGGAAATACATAAAATGACAATCAATGTTCTCATTAAACTTCTAAAATTAAGTCCGAAAAAAATCATCTTCGGACTTTAAATATCAATATAAAGCAGGAAATTTTGAAGGAGAAACCTCGCTCATCATTCCATAAACTTTCTCAAAAATATCGTCAATACTTGGTTTAGAAAAATAATCACCATCTGATCCATACGGCGGTCTGTGATCTTTTGCACTCAAAGTTTCTGGTGCAGAATCTAAGGTAAAGTATGATTTTTGTTCTACTAAAATTTTATCCAACATGTAAGCAGTTGCTCCTGAACTAACATCTTCATCAACAATCAACAAACGATTTGTTTTTTGCAATGATTTGCCAATTAAATGATTGATATCAAATGGAATCAAGGTTTGTGCATCAATTAATTCCACCGAAATATCATGTTCTGCTAACAATTTGCATGCTTGCTCACACAAGTTAAAAGTTGAACCGTAAGAAACCAAAGTCAAATCAGTTCCTTCTTGAACAATTTCTGGAATTCCCAAAGGTGTTTTAAATTCACCAATATTAGTAGGAATTCGCTCTTTCGTTCTGTAACCATTCAATGGTTCAATCACCAATGCAGGCTCATCTCCTTGTAACAATGTATTGTAAAATCCAGCAGCCTTGGTCATGTTTCTTGGAACGCAAACATACATTCCACGCAGTGAATTGATAATCATTCCCATCGGACTTCCACTGTGCCAAATTCCCTCCAATCTATGACCACGAGTACTCACAATCAAAGGTGCTTTTTGACCGCCTTTGGTTCTGTATTGAACAGTTGACAAATCATCAGACATAATTTGAATCGCGTACAACAAATAATCTAAATATTGGATTTCAGCGATCGGTCTCAAACCTCTCATCGCCATTCCAATTCCTTGTCCGATAATCGTACACTCTCTAATTCCAACATCAGAAACACGCAATTCGCCAAATTCTTCTTGCATGCCTTCCAAACTTTGGTTTACACCACCGATTTTACCAGCGTCTTCGCCGAAAATCAAAGTTTGAGGATATTTTTTGAAGATTTCTCTAAAATTATCTCGCAAGATAATTCTTCCATCTTCCATTTTTACTTCGTCAGCATATTGAGGCTCGACACCTTCAATTTTAACCGCATTGAAAGCTGATTCAGAATAAAGATGAGAGCTATATCTTGATTTATTATTTTCGATTTGCAATTGAATCCATGCAGAAAGCATCGATTTTGAAGCAATATTTTCAGTTTTGATTGTGCGCAAAACTTTTCTTGCTGAAGACAAAATATCTTTGCGAATTGGGTCCATCGCTTTTTGCAAGGTAACAATTTCAGCCTGGATGAATTCAGTATGTTTTGTTTCAGATTCAATTGCTTTGTACAATTGAATAACTTCAGCCAAATCGTTTTTCAAACCGTCAGTGAAATCTTTCCATGCAATTGATTTGAAATCACGTACTTCTTTTTTGGCATCTTTCTCAATGTTTTCAAGATCTTCTGGAGTAGCAATTGCATTTCCGTCAGCATTGAAACTTAAAATCCATTCTTTGAATTTGTTGATGCAATCAAATTCATTTTCCCATTTCAATCTTTCTTCAGACTTGTAACGTTCATGAGAACCAGAAGTGGAATGTCCTTGCGGTTGATTTACTTCTTGTACGTGAACCAATACAGGAACGTGTTCTTCACGCGCAATGGCTACTGCTTTTTCGTAAGTTTCAACTAAATGCGCGTAATCCCAACCTTTTGTAGTGAAAATTTCATATCCAGGTTTATCCGCAGTTCTTTGCATTCCTGCTAGAGCCTCTGAAATACTTCCTTTCGTCGTTTGTTTGTCTCTTGAAACAGAAATTCCAAATCCATCGTCCCAAACTGACATTACCATAGGAACTTGTAAAACGCCTGCGGCATTGATTGTTTCCCAAAATGGCCCTTCAGAAGTACTTGCATCTCCGATTGTTCCGAAAGCGACTTCATTTCCACCATTGGTGAACTTTTGAAAATCAGCTAATTCTTTTAATTCAGGATGATTTCTGTAAACTTTCGAAGCTTGAGCCAAACCAAGTAAACGCGGCATTTGACCGGCAGTTGGTGAAATATCAGCAGAACTGTTTTTTTGTTCCATCAAATTTAACCAATTGCCATTTGCATCTAAATTTCTGGATGAATAATGTCCACCCATTTGTCTACCTGCAGATTGCGGTTCCAACTCAAGGTTTGTTTCACCGTATAATCCTGCAAAATATTGCTGTATGTTGAGTTGACCAATGGCCATCATCAAGGTTTGATCTCTATAATAACCAGAACGGAAATCTCCATTTCTGAATTGTTTTGCTAAGGCGATTTGGGCTAATTCTTTTCCGTCACCGAAAATTCCAAACTTGGCTTTTCCGGATAAAACTTCACGTCTTCCTAACAACGATGCTTCGCGTGATAAACAAGCCAATTTGTAGTCAGCAATCACTTCATT
>JBFYPS010000294.1:0-5941 GCA_041303135.1 Crocinitomicaceae bacterium
GTTGATTGTAATGAGAAATTAGAATACGATGAAGGAAGTAATACGATTTTCTCCGCTTCCTCAGGCTCGCCTTTTACTGGTACGTGTGAAACTTGTCATCAAAATGGAATTTTAGAGCGACGAATTACTTTCATGAACGGTAAAGAAGATGGTGCTGACACTACCACTTATCAATCTGGTTGTTATATGGTGTTTAGAAATCATATTCTTGGAAAGGAGAATGGTACATGGACTTTCTTTTATGACAGTACGAATTATGTAGCTTGGGAAATGAATTATCAATTGGGTCAAAAACATGGAAGACAATTGTTTTTCGGACCTAAAGGTGATACAACTTTGGAGGAAAATTACAATAATGGCGTTTTAAATGGTGTAAAGAAAACATACTTTAGTAATGCTAAGTTGGAAAAAGAAGTACATTATAAACAAGGAATTATTGACGGACCTTTTTTGGTTTACAATAAGGAAGGTAAATTAATTCAAAGTAGCAATTACAAAGAGGGAAAGAAAAATGGAGTTTTTTCTTATTTTTATGATGACGGAACATTGTTGAGAACTGAAAATTGGATATCCGATGTAAAAAGTGGAGAATTTAAAACACTTTATTACCAAGGAACAATTCAAAAAATTGAGAATTACAAAAAAGGTTTGAAAGAAGGATGGTTTGAAGATCGAGATTTTGAACAAAAAGTAAGACGAAGAGCACTTTATAAGAAAGATGTCTTGATAGAAGAGCATATTTTTGATGATGAAGGAAAAGAAATCAGCACTTTTGGCGGAGAAGCAAAAAAAGGAGCCGAAGATGATGCAATGCCTTCTGATCCAAAGAAAAGTAAACCTAAGAAGGAGAAAAAAACTAAAAAGTAGTTACAGATTTCTGATCACATTTAGGAGTGTTTGACTTTTGTTTTCTGTTTCTTCCCATTCCATTTCGGGAATTGATTGAGAAGTAAATCCTCCACCAATGTATAAATAGGTGTTTTTTTCTTGAATTTGTGCACATCGTAGATTCACAAATAATCGCGTCGAATTTTCAGATATAAGTCCAATCATTCCAGTATAGAATCCACGGTTGTGAGTTTCTATGGTTTGGATTAATGCTATAGCTTCAAGTCTTGGTAAGCCGCTAACTGCTGGAGTTGGATGTAGATTATAAGCTATTTCCAAAGGAGAAATATTGGATATTTGAGCGCAAATATCTGTTCTCAAATGTTCTACTGGACCAGCCTCAAAATCATAAGGACCAATTATTTCAAGACTATCGACTTGCATTTTTTTGAGTTCATCTGCAATGAATTCCGTGACTAATTCTTGCTCAATCATTTCTTTTTCAGTCCATTCGATATTTGCGTTAACTTTTTTTGTTCCAGCAAGAGACATGGTAAATAAATAGTCATCATGTGCTTCCAACAAGACTTCTGGACTAGCGCCAATCCAAGTGCCTATCTCACTACTTGAAACCAAATAAACCAACGCATTTGGATATTTGTCACACAATTCATTGAAAAGCTGTAAAGTTTTATTGGTGTCAAAAAGTGTTGTTTTAATTCTTGAAAAAACAGCTTTACCGAGTTGCAATTGTTGAATACAATTTAGAAATGATGTTGCTTGGTTCAGATATTCATTTTTGGTAAAAACGTATGGTTTATTTTTATCGAAATGAATTTCAAAATCTTTTGTTTGCGCACCTTTATTGAAAATATAGCAGTTTTCTTTCAAGAAATCTGTAAAAATGAACCCATCCTTTAAGTCTTCAAAACTAGATTTTTCTAAAATTCCTTGAAGTTGAACAATTTCACTTCCAGGGTATCGATAAAGTAAATAATCTTTTGAGTTCGGATTTTTCATCTTATTTCTGAACGACCATTACGGTTAATCTTCCTGTGCAAATTAATTTTTCGGTTTCAACACTGAAAATATCCACTTGCCAAACGTGCGTTCTTTTTCCAGCGTGAACAATTTTTCCAATTGCTTTGACAAGACCAGATTTTACACCACCAATGTGGTTCGCGTTTATTTCCAGTCCAACAGGGAATTCATTTTGAAGGTCACAAAGTAGGGCAGAGCCAATAGAACCAATACTTTCAATCAAAACAGCACTTGCACCGCCATGGAGTAAACCCATTGGTTGGTGAGTTCTGTGATCTACAGGCATTGTCGCAACGACATAATCTTCGCCAACTTCAACACATTGAATGTCTAGCAATTCCATCATCGTATTGCGATTCATGGCGTTGATTTTTGTCAAATCGGTTGTATTCCATTTCATGGTGTAAAATTAAGGAAATGTTTGCAAGGAATGGTAATTTTTTGAAAATGAATTGATGTGAAATACTGTAAAATAAGGTGTTTAAGTGATTCTAACGGATAAAAACGCTTAAATTCTAGAAAGGTTTAAAGTAAAAATTACAAGAAATTTAAGATTTATATTTTTCAAAATAATTTAATTCAATACAAAATGTTAAGTTTAATTTCATGGTTAGCAAACAAAATATTGAAATTTATCAAAACAACTGTAAAATCAATACTCTAAGTGATTCTAACCGATAAAAACTCTTATACTTTAGTATTTTGAAAAATTGAATTGAAAACGAAAATCTAAAAGCACAAAAAGGCTTTTTTATATGCCAACAAGAATTTTGAAATAAAATTATAATCTAACTTCACAATTCATCTATAGTTTTTGAATTATAAATTCACGAATACAATCCACCATTCAAATTCAAAGTCTGCCCCGTTACAAATCCAGCTTCATCTGAAATCAAAAATTCAATCGTTTTGGCAAGTGTTTCTGGATTTCCTAACGTATTCATCGGAACTTGTTTTAGTAATTCGGTTTGCACTTCGGCTGGCACGTCGTCAATCATTCCTGTGTTGAAATAACCGAGTGCTATCGCGTTGACGGAAATTTGAAATTTCGCCAATTCTTTGGATAAGGTTTTGGTCAATCCGATCAATCCTGCTTTGGATGCGGCGTAGGCGGAAGTGCCTATAAATCCAGTTTGTGCGACGACTGATGTAATGTTAATGATGCGTCCAAAAGCGTTGGCGCGCATGCTTGGAATAACCGCTTGTGATAAGAAAAACGGCGCGTTTAAATTGATTGCCATGGTTTGGTTCCATTCATCTGCAGTGGTTTTCCATGAAACGTTGCTCTTAGAAATTCCTGCGTTGTTGATCAACACATCGATGCGACCAAAGCGCGCAATTGTTTGCGCAACCAAGGATTTCAAATCTTCAGGCTTGGTCAAGTCGCATGCAACTGTAAGTACATTCAGATTCGCATTTTCGATGGAATGTTGGTTGTATTGCAACACCAATAAATGCCCTTGATTTTCCAAGTATTTGGCAATATGTGTTCCCAATGCGCCGGAAGCGCCAGTTAATACAATTACTTTTTTTTCCATAGTTGATACATTCGTTTTGCAAATTTGAACCACGCCGGAGCGAAATTCCATGTGTAAATGTAATAATGCTGGTCGATTCCGCCCAAATTTTGGTTAAATCTTCTTACACCTTCCACTTCTGAACCACCAAAATCAAAGGGTTTTGCTTCGTTCAAAGTGCGTTCAATCGCTTGTTGCATACACCAATACATGCCGCCATTATCGCGGGCAAAAGCTGTTGCAGCGCCTTTCAGGTAAATTGTTTTTTCAAAAGTATCCATGAAAACCATGCCGCCTTGCAAGCTATTTTCTTTGTAAATCCCTAAGCAAAACAAGCGATTGGAATTTTCCAAGTTTTGCATCAAATTGGCTAATTTCTCCAAGTTGTTCGGCGTAAATTCACTGATTTTTTCAGAAAGTTCAGCGCGAATAATTTCTAGTATCGCTTTCCAATCTTGCGTTTCACGGATTTCGAGTTCGTGTTTCTTTGCTTTTTGAATCATGCGTTTTGCCTGACTTCCGAGCTTTATTTCATTTTCAATGGTCTGAAAAACACGTTTTTTGTAAGTAGTTTCTTCCACAATTTGCGTGGTTTGCAAATGACCTACTTGAAATTGCTTTTGCAAATATTTCAACGCTTCCTTTGGAAAATCTTCGTTTTTACCAATAAAATTCAAATTACGAACGAAAATCGGCGGAGTAATCGCCAAAATCCCCAAGTTGGAAGTCAGTGGCAATGCAATTCCGTTTAGGTAGAAATCGTCCACCAACACACACCAATCTTCCGCACAAGCATCTAAATACCAGCTAAATGAAAACACATCTCCTTGGTTTTGTGCCACCAACGAATCCCATTTTACGCGATCTATGTCTTTTTGAGAAATCAGTATCATGAATTCAGTTGAAAATGAGTGAATTTACAGCGAGAATTGTATTTCGCCAAATAACGATTGAGTAGATTTAAGGAATACTGCGTACAACTTTTAGGATGACCAATAAAAACCAAGTTTTGTTGCCTTTTTTTGAAAGCAATTTCTGTGATTTTTGCCATTTTGCTTGCGTAAAAACCATCTGTACTTGCATGATTCCAAGTGAAATGAGTCAAAACTTGTTTTTTTCGACCAGGTTGCGACATGAAAATTCCGTCGCCTATCATTTTGTGTGCTGCTGGATTTAATCGACCCAAAATATATAATCTCCAATAAAATAGGGGAGAGTAGCGATATGAACCAATTGTAAATTCAGTGAAAAATCCATTTTCATTTTCCATGCAAACATCGTTTTGAAAGCGATATTGATCTTTTGTTGGCGCATTTCGGAAATCAAATGAATATTCGCCTGCTTCAAAATGTCCGCGTGGAAAAACGCTTGAATCGTACTTGATTTCAAGCTCTTGAAACAATTTTTCCAATTGATCAAAAGGTTGAATACACCAGCCGCCTGCTCGAAAAGTATGGGTTTTACGACCGATGATGGAATCCAATTTGGTCTTGTAAGTTCGAATGATTCGTTCTCTTTCTTCTGCTTCAAAATCAGCTAATTTATAAGCGTTTTTTGTCACAAATTGCCATTTTTCGCCATCAAAATGTGTTTTTTCCCAATGCGGATGAATGTGCAATTGAACATCGCAACCGGCCACTATCATTTCTTGGATTTGGTGGATGACCAAGTCGTAATCCATTTTGAGAATCGAGAAATCATTCATTTGTCGCTCAAGCGCAATGATGTACCCAATGTCCACAAAAAATGTCATTGGAGATTGGTATTTCCGCGACAAATCTAAAAGCCGATTTGTAGGTTCGATCAAGCATTTCTGGACAGTTCCTGAAGCGGATCCAAAAAATAATTCGTAATCAAACGTAAGAAATACATTCATAAAGCGAAGATAAGTTTTTTTTTGAGTGTTGAAGACATTAGGATTTTAAGATAGTAGGATTTTAAGGCAGTCTTCAATGACAGTTAATCTTTTTAAAGATGCAAAATTCGCATCTTTGAAGTAAATTTGTTCAAAATAAAATAAAAAATCGCAACTTCAATAAATGGAAATAGAACGCAAATTTTTAGTTAACGAATCTCTTTGGGCTCAATTGAGCAAACCAACGCCAAAACGCATTCAACAAGCATATTTATCGAATGATTCTAATTGTACGGTGCGCGTGCGAACTAAAGGTACTAAAGGATTTTTGACAATCAAAGGCAAAAGCGTGGGTATTTCTCGTTCAGAATACGAATATGAAATTCCTCTTGAAGAAGCGGAAAAGATGATTGCTGAATTTTGTGCGAAAGTACTGTCAAAAGACCGATATGAAATCCAAGTTGGAAAACATGTTTGGGAAGTCGATGTTTTTCATGGAAAATTAGCGCCGCTGATTGTTGCTGAAATTGAATTGGGTAGTGAAGATGAAATCTTCGATTTACCTGATTGGGTTGGGAAAGAGGTTTCGGATGATGTGGAGTATTTTAATTCGCGGTTGATTTTGAGATTGTAAGCAAAAAAAAAACGGTCAACCCCAATGTTGGAATTGACCGTTTCTGTTCAAATGATTTCTTTTATT
>JBFYPS010000295.1:0-4404 GCA_041303135.1 Crocinitomicaceae bacterium
ATAATCAATATAGTAGCCAATAAATCTTGTGGTTTTTCTAATAGTTTTAAGGCAAGATTCGCATTTTTGGAATCTTCACTTCTTAATAGATCTTTCTCATTTGGCCCTAAAGAGAAAAATGCAACTTCTGATCCTGAAATCAATGCTGAAAAAATCAATAAAACCAAAATTAATGTCAGGTAAACAATGATTGTTCCTAATGGCACAAAAGCAAGAAGAAATGAAGATAAAATCATCCTATGTTAAAAAGGTAAATCATCATCGTCGGTATTCATCAAATCCTCTACTTGCGCAGGTGGAATTGGTGCACCTTGATTTGAATATACTGGTTTTTGTTCCTCACTTTGGTTAATTTGGTTATCTAACCAAGTTAAAATATTCAATTCATCTGCAACAACTTCTGTTGTATACCTGGTGACATTTTCTTTATCCTGCCAAGACCTTGTTTTCAATTTACCCTCGACATAAACTTTCATGCCCTTTTTGATAAACTTTTCAGTGACTTCGGCCAAACCTCTCCATACAACAATGTTGTGCCAATCGGTATTATCCCTTTTTTCTCCTGTTTTTTTATCTGTATAAGTTTCAGATGTAGCAATTGAAAAGCTAGCAACAACAGCACCATTTTCCAATCTTCTTACCTCAGGATCTTTGCCTAAATTTCCAATAAGAATAACTTTATTTACTGTTCCTGCCATAATTTCAAACTTTTAAAACAAAGATAAGAAAACTGAAACATAATTGATAAATCCACTGAAAAAACATCCTTCACATCAACGATTACATGATTTAATTCGTTACTTTTTTAACACTGTTAATCTTAAATTAATATTTAATTTATAATTCCTTCATGTTTTTGAGTGATAAATTGAGATTAATCGTCCAATATAAAAAATGTAAATATGTTAAAATTGAAAACAATTCAAACTTCAAAAATGAAATCTATTTTCTTTAGTTGGAAAATGATTTTATCAATCTTATTAGCCTTTTCAGGAAAAAATTTGGTTGCTCAAAATCTTTACGATATCAATACCATTCAAAATATTGAAATAATTTTTTCTCAATCAAATTGGGATTACATGCTTGATACCGCAACCACTGGAAGTGATAGTTATATAATGGCACAATCAGTTTCAATCAACGGAATTGTATTCGACAGTGTTGGCGTAAAATATAAAGGAAATAGTACCTACAACGCCAATCAAGTAAAAAATCCATTTCATATCGAACTTGATACATACAAAAATCAAGATTATCAAGGTTATACAGATTTAAAACTCAGTAATGTTGCCAAAGATCCTTCCTTTGTAAGGGAAGTTTTAGGTTATTCCATTTTGCGACAATACATGGACGCGCCATTATCAAATTACGCAACAGTAAAGGTAAATGGAACATTAATTGGACTTTATGTAAGCTCAGAATCTGTTTCTAAAAAATTTGTTGCAAACCATTTCTATTCGAATGATCGTGCATTCTTTAAATGCAATCCAATTGGTGGAGCAGGTCCAGGAAGTACTGCAAAACCTAATTTAGTTTATTTAGGAACCGATAGTGCTTCCTATTATGCCGCTTACGAAATGAATTCAGACATTGGATGGAAGGAATTAACAGAATTGTGTGATACAATTAAAAATTATGTAGGTTCAGTTGAAAAAGTATTAGATGTTGACCGTTCACTTTGGATGATTTCATTTGATAATGTGACCGTAAACTTAGACAGTTATTTAGGTGGATTTACCCAAAATTATTATTTGTATCAAGATCACAACAACCGTTTTAACCCAGTAATTTGGGATTTGAATGAATCATTTGGTACATTTAGTCAAACTGGAACAGTGAATTTAAATTCAACAACAAGCAAGCAACAAATGTCCCATACTTTGCACTCAACTGATACCCAATGGCCTTTGATTCAACAATTATTAAGTGTTCCTACTTACAAAAAAATGTATGTGGCGCACATGAGAACGATGCTCAATGAAAATTTTGGTAATAATTCATACTTATCCAATGCACAAGCACTTCAAACAATCATTAATACAACTGTAAATGCAGATGTAAATAAATTTTACACTTATACACAATACCAAAATAATTTGACCACTGATGTTTCAAGCGGAATGACAAACGCGCCAGGTATTACTAATCTGATGAATGGCAGAAATACATATTTAATGTCACAGGCAGATTTTACTGCAACGCCACCGACAATTTCAAGCATTACACCTTCTTCAACTACTCCGGCTTTAAATAGCAATGTTACGATAACTGCAAATGTTACCAATACAAATAGTGACGCTGTATATTTGGGATACCGTTATTCTGTGAGCGATAAATTTACTAAAATCAGCATGTTTGACGATGGAAACCACAATGATGGCGCTGCCGGTGACAATATTTATGGCGCGAGCATTCCTGTCAATGCTTCGTATATTCAATATTACATTTATGCGGAAAACAACAGCGCTGGCATGTTTTCACCTGAAAGAGCAGAACACGAATTTTATTCATTGTTTGCAATCATTCCAACTATCAATGTAGGAGATTTAGTTATTAACGAAATTATGGCTTCCAATTCAGCGACAGCTGCAGATGCAAGCGGACAGTTTGCGGATTGGATTGAATTATATAACAACACCGACAATTATTTAAGCCTGAATAATTTGTATTTATCTGACAGTTATACAAATCCCTTAAAATGGGCTTTTGCTGAAAATGTTACCATAGCACCGAATGGATTTTTGGTTGTTTGGGCAGACAACGACACATTGGAAAGTGGAATTCATAGCAATTTTAAACTTTCTTCAACTGGAGAACAATTAATTTTATCGTATGCAAATGGAACAGTTTTAGATAGCATTACCTTTGAAGCACAAGTGACCGATTATTCATTTTTAAGATGTCCAAATGGAACAGGAAACTTTTCAATTTTTGAACCATCATTCGAAAGTTTTAATTGTATTCAAGGAATTAACGAAGTTAATAATAGCAATTTCAATATTTTTCCAAATCCAAATGATGGAACTTTTTATATCAGCAGCCAATTAACCATTGAAAATTTGACCGTTTACAATGCATATGGGCAACTTGTAAAAGTGAATCAAAAAGGAGAAAGCGGATTATATGAAATCAGTTTAGAAGTTCCAGCAGCAGGAATATATTTAGTTGGAATCAACAATCAATTTAAAAAAGTTATCATCAAATAATCATAAATTGTTAGATAGAAAAGCCCCGATTCTTAATTGAAACGGGGCTTTTTTTTGTTTAAATAATATATAACTAATCTTCCAACAAATATCGATCTAATAATCTAGGAATTGGATAATTGATAAAATCGATTGGACTTACTTTAATCCAATTTTCATCTAACTGATTTTCATGCGGAAAAGAATCAAATTTCCAAACATGCGCATAAATTCTTTGGTGAGTCAAAATATGTTTGATTTGATTGGAAACAGAAATTGGCGTCAATTTGTATTTTTCTATCAATTTTGCTTTAATTTCTTCAATTGCCATTTCTTCATCCGTTTCAATTAGTGGAAATTGAAAAAGATGTTGCCAGATATCTTTGTTTGTGCGCTTTTCCAAAAAGATATACTTTCCATCATTGAATTGAAGAAAATGAAAATATCGATTTTTCGGAACAATTTTCCCTCTTTTTTGCGGTCTTTCAGTGATAGTTTTGTTTTTATAAGCCAAACATTTTGCAATCAAAGGACAAATTTCACAATTTGGATTTGAAGGTACACATTGCAGCGCACCAAATTCCATGATTGCTTGATTGTGCAACGCTGGAGGATTTTCACCTAAAAGTTCCTTCGCTAAAGCATCAAAAATCTTTTTTCCATCAGTAGAATCAATGGGAGTTTCAATATCGAAAACCCGACTTAAAACCCTAAAAACATTGCCATCAACAACAGCATGCGGCAGATCATAAGCAAAAGAGGCAATTGCTGAGGCGGTATAATCTCCAATTCCTTTCAATTTTTTAATTTCTTCAAATGAATTTGGAAAAGCGCCATCGAAGTCATTTGCGACAATTTTTGCTGTGAAATGTAAATTCCTTGCACGACTGTAGTAACCCAATCCTTGCCAATCAGAAAGTACTTGTTGTTCAGTAGCTTTTGCTAAATCAATTACTGTAGGATAGTTTTGTTGGAACTTCAAAAAGTAATTCATTCCTTGATTAACCCTCGTTTGTTGGAGAATTATTTCAGACAACCATATAAAATACGCATTTTTAGTATTTCTCCAAGGAAGAGTTCTTGCGTTTTGTCTGTACCAATCGGCAATTAATAGGTGAAAATCAGCCATTGAGGGATTTTTTTGAAAATAATTTAAAAAAAACAAAGATATAATCTTTCTGTCAATTACCTTTGCAACTGAATATCACATTATTATATT
>JBFYPS010000296.1:0-2873 GCA_041303135.1 Crocinitomicaceae bacterium
GTCGTACTTCCATCTGAAACAGTGGTTGACGTAGCCATCGACAATGGTTTTACTTCCTTAACAGCAGCAGTTGTGAAAGCAGAATTGTTACCAGCATTGACAAATCCCTTGGCTACTTTGACAGTTTTTGCGCCAACAAATGCCGCTTTTGATAACATCGCAACTGGTTTGGGTGTAACGGTAACAGACTTGTTAAACCTTCCAAACTTGGCAGACATCTTGACTTACCACGTTTTGGGAACTGAAGTAGCTTCATCAGCAATCACCAATGGAGCAATCGTTCAACCTTTGAGTACTACTAATACTTTGAAATTGACATTGAAAGCAAACGGAGATGTTTTTGTAAATCAAGCACAAGTAACAACAGCAAACATTAACGCTGACAATGGAATCGTACATGTATTGAATGCAGTCGTACTTCCATCTGAAACAGTGGTTGACGTAGCCATCGACAATGGTTTTACTTCTTTAACAGCAGCTGTTGTGAAAGCAGAATTGTTGCCAGCATTGACAAATCCGTTGGCTACATTGACAGTTTTTGCACCAACGAATACTGCTTTTGATAATTTGGCGACAGCATTAGGAACAGATTTAGCTGGAGTTTTGGCAAGTCCAAATTTGACTGAAATCTTGACTTACCACGTTTTGGCGACGGAAGTAACTTCGACGCAATTGGTAAACAATTCAAACGTACCAACACTGAACGGTCAAACTGTTTTAGTAACAACAACTCCAACGGTTAAAATCAATGAGTCAAATGTGACACTTGCGGACGTTCAAGCGCAAAATGGAGTGGTACATGTGATAGATGCAGTTTTGTTACCAGGCTTTGCAGACATCAATGAAATCTCAATTTCAGAATTGAATTTTTATCCAAATCCAGCAACAGAAAACATTTCAATTAATGATTTCACAGCAGGAAACTATCAAATTTTAAATAGTTTGGGTCAAGTTGTTAAGTCTGGAAATGTAAATGACAATAAAATTTCAGTATTGGATATTGAATCTGGAAGTTACATCGTAAGATTAGCGAATGAAAAAGGAAATTTCCAAGGGAAGTTAATCAAGCAATAAATAGAAAAAATAATTAGGTTCGAGAGGCTATCTTCATTGGTAGCCTCTTTTTTTGTGATTAATTTTTGACTTTCAATTTGTAAAATAGCGCAATTGGTCATTTAAAACATCTATTTTTGTTCTTAAAGAAAATAAAAATAATTCCCAACACATGAAAAAAACAACCATCATCATCACAGCACTTTTTGCAGCATTTTTTCTTGGATCTTTTGTCAGTGGAAATAACACCCATCAAGTTTCCCAAAAAAAATCAGAAGAACCAAAAAGAAACTTAAAATTAGGCGCCTTTTCTTTGAGTTTGAATGTGAAAGATGTCAAAATTTCCAAAGAATTTTATGAGAAATTAGGTTTCACTGTCTTTGGAGGAGGTTTAGAAAAAAAATATTTAATCATGAAAAATGGAAATACCTTGATAGGTATTTTTCAAGGAATGTTTGAAGGAAATATGCTCACTTTCAATCCTGGATGGGACGAAAACGCCAAGAATATCGAAGATTGGGACGATGTTCGTGTGATTCAAAAAGAACTAAAAACCAAAGAAATTACGATTTCGTCAGAAGCGGACGAAAAAACGGAAGGACCTGCATTCATTATGCTCTCAGACCCTGATGGAAATGTGATTTTAATTGATCAACACAGGTAAAAATTCATTGAAAACAACATGAATCCATTTGATAAAATCAGTCAATTAAATGCCACAAAAAGGCAAATTGTTTCCATTTCGATTTCAGTGGTTATTGGGGGCTTATTGACAGTTTTGGGGATTTATGGAGTTGGCGAATACGGCATTGCTATTTTCATTGCAACACCTTTCTTTCTCGGTTTTGCACCAGTTATTTTGTTTGGATACAAGAATAAAATCCGCGCGAGTGATTCTAGAAAAATTGGACTTTTTTCGCTGACTTTTTTCATGTTGGGACTTGTTTTTTTCGCCATCGAAGGATTCATTTGTATCATTATGGCCCTTCCAATAGGTCTTGTTTTTGCTTGGATTGGTAGTTATATTGGCTACCTCGTTATTCGAAAAAGTCACAAAAAAGGTCCAGTAGGAATGTTTGTTTTAATCCTTTTTATTCCATCGTACTCACTTTTTGAAAATCAGATTGATCCTGAAATATACAGTGTCGTAACATCGATTGAAATCGCTGCTTCACCTGAAAAAGTTTGGGAAAATGTTGTTGAATTTCCTCAATTAGAAAAGCCCAAAGAATTCATTTTCCAAACAGGAATTTCATATCCTATCAATGCAAAAATTAAAGGAAAAGGAGTTGGAGCAATTCGATATTGTAATTTTACTACAGGAAGTTTCGTTGAGCCAATCACCAAATGGGATGAACCAAATTTACTCGCTTTCGATGTGCTAGAACAACCGGCACCAATGAAAGAAATCAGTTTTTGGGACATTGATGCTCCACATCTTCATGACTATTTCGTTTCTAAAAAAGGCCAATTTAAATTGGTAAGATTGAAGAATGGAAATACAAAATTGATTGGAACTACTTGGTATTACAACAACATCAAACCCAATTTTTATTGGAATATTTGGAGTGATTATATTGTTCATCAAATACACAACAGGGTTTTAAAACACATCAAGAAAAACGCTGAAAATAAAAATTAATTTAAATCATTATAAATCAAAATTTCATGAATCCAGAAGTAGACGAATTCTTCCAAAATGCCAAAAAATGGAAAGCTGAAATGGAATATTTGCGAAAAATTGTGCTCGAATGTCAGCTTGTTGAAGCTTTGAAATGGAAAGTTCCTTGCTATGTTTTTCAGAATGGAAATGTGGTTTT
>JBFYPS010000297.1:0-4973 GCA_041303135.1 Crocinitomicaceae bacterium
TTGCTGAACCGCTAACAACGGCAGTACCGCTATAAATAGTTTTGTCATCTGACATTTTATCCTTAATCACAGCAAACGATTCGCCAGTGAGAATGGATTCGTTGACCGAAAAATCATTGGATTGAACAATCATTGCATCTGCAGGAATAGAAGTGCCTTCAACAACGAAAATACTATCTCCCACCACCAATTCTTCAATTTTGATTTCATGGATTTTTCCATTTCGAATGGCTTTGCAATGTGGTTGAGAAAAATCTTTCAGTTTTTCTAAAGCATTTTTGCTTCTGGAAAATTGAAACAAAGAAATCGACGTTTGAAAGAGAATTGCTACCAACAAGAAAATGCCATCTCCCCATTTTCCACTGATAAAATAAATCGAAGAAGCCACCAATAAAATTAAAATCATTGGATCTTTTGCAATGCGTTTTAAAGCATCTAAAAAGCTGTTTTCCTTTTTGTAATTTAAAGTATTTGTTCCGAATTTCTTCCTTGAAAGCAAAACTTGCTCATTGTTTAATCCTTTGATATTGTAATGATTTTCAGACATGAAGCAAGTACATTTGAATGATGTAGATTTCCACGAATGTCGATATTTGCTGCAAGACAAAACGAAACAATCTCATGAAAATGAACTAAAATTTTCGACAAACAGACATTTAATTTTAAATGCACCCTTTTTTACAGGCAAAAATTCCTCTTCTATAAATGTATTGCTTTTAAAGGTTTGAAAAATAGAAAAAATGTGAAAAATTGAGCGATTTATTGGACTTAACTAATTCAAAATAAATCACTTTTGAACTTTGGTCAATCCAACTATTTTTCGATACAATAAATGTTCATCAATTGGTTTTGAGATATATCCATTCATTCCAATTTTCTGGCATTTTACCTCATCGATGGTTGTAACATCTGCTGTGAGTGCAATAATTGGAATTTTTGATTTCAAGGTTTTTCGGATAAATTCTGTGGCTTCAAAACCATTCATTACAGGCATTTGTAAATCCATTAAAACGATATCGTAATCATTATTTTGGATTTCTTCAATTGCCAATTTTCCGTTGCTAACGATTTCGTGTTCAAAGCCAAAATCATCCAATATTATTTTGATTAACAGTTGATTTAAAGGAACATCTTCAGCAACCAATATGCGCAATTTTACATTTTCAAAATTTTGTTTTGGAATTTCAATTTTGCTTTCTGATTGGATGGATTTTTTTGCAAAAGGAAGGACAAAACTAAAGGTTGAACCTACATTTATTTTACTTTTCACGCAAATGCTTCCGCCTTGATTTTCAATCAATTGTTTTACAATCGCCAATCCCAAACCTGTTCCACCATATGAATTTGCCGTACTAATTTCAGCTTGTTCAAAAAGATTAAAAATAGAATTTATTTTGTTTGCTTCAATGCCAATTCCCGAATCCGAAATACTAAATTGAATGGATAAATTGTCATCAGTTTCATTGAGCAGCGAAATTTTTAATTTAATTTTTCCTGCATTAGTGAATTTCACGGCATTTCCAACTAAATTTAAAATGATTTGATTCAATCGCACAGAATCTCCTACAATATTCACTGGAATTTTGTTATCAAATTCTGTAATGAGCTTCAGATTCTTTTCTTTAATCTTAAAATCAAAAGAAAAAAGGATTGATTTTATTGAACTTCGCACATCAAATAATTGCTTGTCAAATTTCATTCTACCCGCATTTACTTTCGCTAAATCAAGAATATCGTTAATTAATAAATTCAAAGAGTGACCACTTGATTTTATTGCTTCTAAAAACTCCTTCTGAGAGGCATCTAAATCAGTTTTCAAAAGAACATTTGCGAATCCTAAAATGGAATTCAAAGGCGTTCTAATTTCATGGCTCATATTTGACAAAAACTGCTGTTTAAATTTTACAGCATTTTCAGCGAATTCCTTGGCTTGCAATAGTTCTTTTTCATTTTCTTCCATTTTAAGTCTGGCGAGAACTTGCTCTGTAACATCTGAAGCAAAAGCAATTACACCAGAAACTTTTCCATCATCTTCTTTGTATGGCTGATAAACGAAATTGAAATACAACGTTTCTATTTCCCCATTTTCTCGCTTAAAAACCGCTGGTTGTTCATTTCCATAGTGGGTTTTACTATTGCGATAAACATCTAACAACAAATTATAAAACTGTTGATTTTTCATTTCTGGTAAAATTTCCAAAAATGATTTGCCTAGCGATTCTTTTCCAACATTCCAAATTTTTAAAAGCGGATCGTTGGCTAGTTCTAAAATGAGTTTTTCGCCCTTTAAAATTAAAATTGGATAAATAGTTTGTTCGACTAAATTGCGAAAGCGATGCTCACTTTGTTCAATTTTTTTCAACGCAATTGTCTGCTCAGAAATATCAGAAATGGCCAATAAAATCAACTCTTCATGGTTCATTTTTTGAATTATTCTACTGGCATTAAGTACCATCGTCTTTTTTCCAATTAACGGAAATGTATGCGTAATTTCAAAATCATTAAAATGTGTTTTTTTGGGTAAAATATCTTCCAGTAATTTTCTTAATGGTTCAATATTCCATTGCTTATTTCCCAAATCATATAAAAGTAAACCTTCAGTATCTTCTTTTCTGACATTGAAAACCTTGTAAAATGTTTTGTTGGCAGCTTTCACACGAAGATTTTTGTCTAATACAATCATTGAATCATGAATTGTGGCAAAAACGGCTTCAGAATATTCATAAGCTTCAAAAAGTAAATCATTGCGCGTTTGCAATTCTTGATTGGTGGTCGTCAATTCCTCATTGGCAGATTCTATCTCTTCCTTGGAAGTTTCTAGCTCTTCGTTCACACTTTGCAGTTCCTCGTTACTTGACACAACTTCTTCATTGGCACTTTGTAATTCTTCGGTAAACTCCTCTTGCTCTTGGGCAAACAAAAGCGCATCAGCATGCGCAGCAGCCAATTCTTGCTCTAATTTCAAAATTCTTCGATCCTTTGCTAATGAAAAATCTCTTTCACCTTCCGGATTATTCGAAAATAAAGCAATTTGCTCATGTTCTTCAAACAAGACTAAAATCAATGGTTCTTCAAATTCAATTTGAAGTGGAACAATTTCTAGACTGATGATTTTAACTTCTCCATTTATTTTTAATTCAATCCCGCTTTTTCGAACACGAATATTTGATTTAATGACTTTTGAAATGGAAGTTCGTAATTCAAAAGCAATTTCTGGTCGCGCCATTTTCAAAATATTGAACGTCGCTTTGCCTTTCGGATGTGTTAAATATAAATCCGTAATTCCGCGAAATTGAATAATTTCCATTTGATGATTGATGACTACGCTGGCTGGCATAAATTCAGAAACCAACACAGTATCAATTGCATGATCTAATCCGTTGAAACCTACTGAAATGTTTTGATTCAATTTATTTTTACTTGAAACTGAGATTTGCTTATCGGTGAAATTTTGCTGTGCATATCTGGGCAATAGCACCGGCAAAGTTCTTGTCCCAGCATTTATTTTTCTTGAAAATATTTTATATTTCTTATTAAATCCAGTAAAAAGATTAGGTGAATGACTTATGTTTTCTGATTTTCCGAGCATCAAATAACCATCATCATTTAGCGCGTAATGAAAAGTATTCACTGCTTTTTTCTGTGCGGTGATATCGAAATAAATAAACAAATTACAACAGCTGATAAAATCCAATCTTGAAAAAGGTGGATCACGCAAAATATTATGTTGTGCAAATACGCACATGTCCCGAACTGCTTTATTTACCCGAAAACCACCTTCCGTTTTGGTGAAAAATCTTTGAATGCGTTTGGGAGAAACCGTCTCCAATTCTTGCTGTGAATAAATTCCTATTCTCGCTTTCCCAATCGCATGATCGCTTAAATCTGTTGCGAAAATTTGTACTGGAATATTGGTGATTTTACTTTCTTGAATTTCAAGCAACATGATGGCCAGTGAATAAGCTTCTTCTCCTGTTGCGCAAGCAGGAACCCACAATCGCAAATAATCTCCATTATTTTTGCGCTGAAGTAATTTTGGAAATAGTGTTTCTCTTAAATATTCATGCGTTTCTGTATCTCTGAAAAAACTGGTGACATTGATCAACAAATCTTGATACAGAATATCGATTTCCTCTTTATTTTCTGTCAACAATTTCGCATATTCTTTGAGCATTGAAATTTTATACAAAAACATCCTTCTAATGATGCGTCTTTTGATGGTGTTCAATTTATAAACGCTGAAGTCAACACCAGTTGAAACATGCAATTGATTCAGAATATTTTTTAATTCAGGATCATTGTTTTCAATCAAATCTTCATCGCCATTTTTTACACTTTTGCTACTTCCTAAAGGTTGTATGCTCAGCCTTGCTAACTCTAAAGCCATATCCTTGGGAGACAAAATAAAATCAACTGTTCCAGAAGCAATTGCCGAATGAGGCATGCTTGTAAATTTTGCCGAATCGTCTTGTGCAAAAGTCAATCCTCCAAACTGTTTGATGGCTCTCATTCCTTCAGTACCGTCACTTGCGCTACCGCTCAAAATAATTCCGATTACACGTTCCTTTTGCGCTTCTGCCAAAGATGAAAACAAAATGTCGATTGAAATGGCGGCACTGCTTTCTGAACGAGGAATCAATTTGATATGTCCATCTGTAACTTCAATGCCTTTGTTGTAAGGAATGACAAATACATTATTCGGATTGATTTTGTCCATGTCGTCAATTTCTTGCACAACCATTTTGGTTTTTTTAGACAAAATTTCGGTCAATAAACTTTTGTGATCTGGACTTAGATGTTGCACATAAATAAATGCCATTCCAGTATCTGCGGGAAGAAATTTCAAAAATTCCATCATTGCTTCTAAACCTCCTGCGGAAGCGCCTATGGCAACGACAGGAAAAGTGCCTTCTTTCTTGCCAAAATTTTCAGGTGATTTATTGCTAGTTGATGCTGCTTTCATACTAAAAAAG
>JBFYPS010000298.1:0-8059 GCA_041303135.1 Crocinitomicaceae bacterium
ACATTGAGAATTCAAGTCGTAGAAAAGCGAAAAAATTGAAAGTCACTTTGGCTGCAAAACAAGCTGAATTATTGGAAGTTCAAAATACCTTAAATGCGATTGATTCAGAATTGGCATTGCGTAATGAAAAACCAACTGTGGTGTACAAAGAAGCAGCAATAAATGAAAATCTTACCTTCGAAGAAGAATTGAAAATCGCCAGTTCGGAAGATTACAAGACAATTTCAAAACAAGTGAATGAATCGATGGTTTTAAAAACCAAAATTGAATCACAAGAGAAGCAAGTTGAACAATTAATGCAAGAAAATAGGTTATTAATGTTAGCCGATTTGGAGCAAAAATCATTTGACAATCAAAAAACAATTGAAGCAAATAATAAGAAAATTGTCGCTATCAACAAATCGATAGAAACTGATAAAAAAGCATATTCTGTGCAAAAACAAGAAATTCAGAAAAACATCAACGCTTCGCCGAATGCTTTAAAAGTGCAAAATTTAATTGCAAGAGGAGTGGAGCCAATTTCTCAATTGGTGGTTGCAGCACCTTCAATTTCTTTGCCATCTAGTGGATTTGAAATTGCTTCAGAGCCGAAAGTTGCGCCAATAAAATCTGCCATTCCGGTTGGAGTTGGTTTGCCAGCAGGATTGGTTTATCGCGTTCAAGTGGGAGCTTTTGCAAAACCAATCAAGGAAGAATTGTTTAGAGAATTTAATCCTGTTTCAGGAGAAAAGTTGGAAAGTGGAATCATTCGTTACATGGCTGGTTATTTCGATAGTAGAAATTCGGTGTTGGAAGCGAGAACAAAAATTCAAGAATTAGGTTATACGGATGCTTTTCCTGTTGCATATTGTGATGGTGTGAGAATCCCAATGTATGAAGCACGACAATTGGAAGAAAGTGGTCGTTGCGTTGCCAAAAAAGTGGAAGATTTGATCGCAGAAGTTGCTGTAAATGTAGCTGAAATGACGCCAATTGATTCAATGCAACGCGTGATGCCAAATGCGAACAATTTGGGTGCATACAATCAAGCACCGGGCGCTGTGAAAGCAATCGCTGTGGAAACGAGATTAGGTTTATTTTATACCGTTCAAGTAGGTGTTTACAATACGCCTGTGCCAGCTTCACAGATCAAAAACATGGAGCCATTGATTACAAAACGACTTCCAAATGGTCAAATTCGCTATTCAGCTGGGATTTTTCAAAATGTAGAGACTGCACAACCTAAGAAACAAGAAGCGATTGCAAAAGGAATTACGGATGCTTATATTACTGCATATTACAAAGGCGAAAGAATCAGTTTAGACGAAGCGAAAAAACTGTTGTCTCAGCTAGGAAAGTCGATTTTGGAAAAAGTTGAGACGAATACAAACAAAATTGTCGCGCCAGAAAAAATCCAACAAATCGCCAAAGAAACGCAAAGAACGTTGACGCAACAAGCGAAAAGTGAAGATAAAACAACCATGCGTTTGCAGTTGATTTCGAAAGAGACTTTTGAAACTTTCCCGAAAGAAGTGTTGAATAAATACAATGAAAACGGACAATTTTTCTTCGATGAAACGGACAAAAAAGTGAAATCAATCATCTACAAAAACATGGATTTCATGCCACAGATTTACACTTTTAGAAAAGAGATTGATACAGTATTTATAAGCAAGAATGATACATTGACGCCAGTTGGAACCATGGAAATCAAAGCCAATTATCCGAGCAAACAAATCTCAGGTGAGGTAGGAGATTGGTTGATTAGATTGGGTTATCAAAGAGAAATTTTCTTTGAAGAAAACAAAGTGCAGATTCGCATTTTTGCTATCAAAGACGCGATGATATTTGAAAATATCTTGAAGCAAATGACAGAATTGGGATTCGTTGATTTGTTGAAAAATTAGATTTTGACATCAAATCCGATAAAGAATTAAACAAACTCTGACCAAAATCACCTTCACAACAAACCATAAAATAAATAGAAAGATTAACTTTGCATCAATAATTGGTGATTATGACAGAAACAGGTTACGCAACCCAACATTCGATTTTAGAAGAATTGGTAGAACACAAAGATTTAATTGTGTACAACGACGACGTCAATACTTTTGACCACGTGATAGATTCATTGATCAGCGTTTGTAAACACGAAGTGGAGCAAGCAGAACAATGCACTTACATTATTCATTACAAAGGAAAATGTCAAGTGAAGAGGGGAGAATACGAGAAATTGGAGGCGATGTGCACAGCGTTGCTTGACCGAGGAATTAGTGCTGAGATCGAATAAATTTTGAAAATATTTGTATCAATTGCGAAGGGTACAAAATTCAGATTTCGATAAAAAAATAGTAAAACTTGCAAAGAGAAAGAAAAAAGTAGTATCTTTGCACTCGCAAACGAGATTAGTTCTCATTGCAAAAGGCTTCGTAGCTCAACTGAATAGAGCACTACATTACGGCTGTAGAGGTTTCAGGTTTGAATCCTGACGAGGTCACAAATAAACAAAAAGCCCAACATTCGTGTTGGGCTTTTTTCTTTTTATAGAAACTTTATCTATGTATTATTCATACGTTCTTCGCTCCTTAAAGAATGGAATTCTTTATAAAGGATCAACAGAAAATATCGAAAACCGTCTTGAGATTCATAATCTTGGATTAGTGAAATTCACATCTAAATATTTGCCTTGGGAACTAGTTATTGCATAGGAATTTACTACGTGTGAAGAAGCAATTTATTTTATTAGAATTCTAGCTTCATTTTTTTGCTGACCGGATTTTAATTAAATTAGCAACTTATTATAACTGATTTACAATGAGAAATTTGATTCTTATATTGATTTTGTTCTTTTCTACTAACCAAATAACGTGTCAATATCTCGTCGAGCAATATGCAGATGAATATCTTGATAATGTTTGGAAATCAATGTATAGAAACATTTTTCATTATAATGCTGATGGTACCTTGGCTGTTCAATTTAACGAAGTTGAAGATAATCAAGGTTTTTGGACAGCAAATTCTAAAATCGATTGTTCGTATAATTCAAATCAGCAAATCGTTCAGAGAATCTCTTCTTTAAGAAATCCACAAAGTAATGTTTGGGAAAATGAGCGCCGACAAACCAATACTTATGATTCTGAGCAAAAGTTGATTGAAACAATGTGGGAAATTTATTTGAATGGTGTGTGGCAAAACGAGGAACTGCAACAATTTTCCTATGATAGTTCAGACGATTTGATCCTTACAGTAGTAAAAAGCTGGTCTGTCGCAGAAGAAATCTGGAAAGAATCTACGAAGAAAGAAAACGTCTTTTCGAATGGGATTTTGACTCAAACTTTAACTTCTAATCGAGATCTTGCAAATGCTACATGGATTCCATATAAAAGAAGTGATTTTACCTACACTTCCTTTAACAAAATTGAGATTGAAGCAGAAGAAATTTGGGAAAATAATGCGTGGAAGAATAATTTGTTGGTTACTTATGGTTACAATGCGCAGGAGCAGTTAATTAGTAAGCTAAATAAAGGTTGGAGTTCAGTGGAAAATGCTTGGCAAAATAACATTCAAGTTAACTTTACAAACAACAATGACGGAACGGAAAATGATTTGATAGCACAAACTTGGAATTCCGATGAAAATCAATGGGTGAATGATTTGAAGATCAGCAATGTTTATGGAGCGGCATTTGTGGGTATAAATCAAGAACAATTGCAAAATATTGAATTTTATCCTAATCCAGTGGAAAATGCACTCACTGTCAATCCAGGTAATAATGCGGAATGTGAGATTAATATCTTCGATTTATCAGGCAAACCGATATTGAATCAATCTGGGGCAGGAAGTCAATTCATCCCTTTTAGCAATATTTCTAGCGGAATTTATATGATGGAATTGACAATTGATGGCAAAAAGCAAATTCATCCAATAGTCAAAAATTGAATGGACTGAAAGTTTGAATTACTTTAGGTTCCGCTACTAGGTCTTCTGCAATAAATGGTGAATAACACTATTTATGTTCAATCGCTTATTATATCAAATAATGGTACTTAATTTTTATATATGAAAAAAAGTATTTTAGTATTTGTATCAATAATATTGTTTTGGATGCAAAGTTGTAATTCCTTTTATGGAGGTTCTGGTCCAGGAACACTTGGTTCATTTGCAAAAACAGATATCAATTGTTCTATCTATTCCATTGAACGTAAAATTGAGGAACTATTGCAAAAAAAAGAGTTTGAGATTCCACTAAAAGATTCTTTAGCAGTAGATTGGTGGAAATCGGGAGGATATGAATTCCTTAACTACCGATGTGTTACTGTTAAAAAAAGAATATACATGATTACTATTGATTCTAACGAATCAGACGGAACCACAATAAGTATTCGATCTTATTATAATCGAAAAAAAAAGTATTGGTATGTTGCAAGAGATTTTAACTCTACAGATAATTACTTAGCAAAAAAAGCAATGGAACGGTTATTAATTGAACTAAAATCGTGTCACTAGCTGAAAGGTAGTAATGAAGATCAATTGATGGACATCGATTTGAAATAAATTGAAAAGATGGAAGTTGGACTTATAAAAATCCGAAAAAACTCAAAAAGCAAAAAATTGAAATTCAATTTAAGGACTATAATAATCAAAATGATACTTTAATTTTTAGTTCGCGAAATAATATTCAACTTTTAAAAGTACTAATGCAGAAAACATCTCTCTCCAAAGCCCAAATTTAATTTTCTTACCCACCAATCCATAAATTCCAGACATTTGCGCACAATTTACTGCTTCTACAAGTGATAGATTTTATCAATTAAATTATAAATTAAATCAATGGTATTTATAGCTGAATAGCAACTACCTTTGAGTAAAACAATTTAATTTTGGTAAAATGAAAAATAAATTACTAATAATTAGCTTTATAGCTTCTTATTCTCTTTCTGCTCAGGAGAGTGCGAGTGAATCGACAGGACAATGTCCTTTTCATTTTGGTAAAAATCCAAAAAAGGAAAACATATCCAACAATCCGAAAGAGGCAGATAAAGTTGAAGTAAAAACGGGCAATTCCAACCGTGATTGGTGGCCGAATCAATTGGACTTATCGGTTTTGCGACAAAACTCAACCTTATCAGATCCAATGGGAACTTCTTTCGATTATCGCAAAGAATTCAGTTCGTTAGATTATTTTGCATTGAAAAAAGAAATCCAAGAGGTTTTGACTAAATCGCAAGATTGGTGGCCTGCTGATTTTGGCAATTATGGTCCATTATTTATTCGAATGGCATGGCACAGTGCTGGAACTTATCGAACTGGAGATGGTCGCGGTGGTTCAAGCGCAGGACAACAAAGATTTGCACCATTGAATAGTTGGCCAGATAACGGCAATTTGGATAAAGCTAGAAGATTACTTTGGCCAATCAAACAGAAATATGGAAGTAGAATTTCTTGGGCAGATTTGATGGTTTTGTCTGGGAACGTTGCACTTGAGTCCATGGGTTTCAAAACTTTTGGATTCTCAGGAGGAAGAGCAGATGTTTGGGAACCAGAAAAGGATATTTATTGGGGTGCTGAAAAAAAATGGTTGGAGGACAAAAGATACACTGGAGACCGTCAATTGGAAAACCCTTTGGCAGCAGTGCAAATGGGTTTGATATACGTAAATCCAGAAGGTCCTAATGGAAATCCCGATCCAGTAGCAGCTGCAATAGACATCAGAGAAACTTTTGGACGCATGGGAATGAATGATGAAGAAACGGTGGCTTTGATAGCGGGCGGACACACTTTTGGTAAAACGCACGGCGCAGGTCCTGCCAATAATGTTGGTGCTGAACCAGAATCTGCAAGTATTGAAGAGCAAGGTTTAGGCTGGAAAAGCACTTACAAATCTGGAAAAGGTGCAGATGCCATCACTTCTGGATTGGAAGTTACTTGGACATCAACTCCTACGAAGTGGGGGAATGGTTTCTTTACGAATCTTTTTGAGAATGAATGGGAATTAACGAAAAGTCCAGCAGGCGCTAATCAATGGGTGGCTAAAGAAGGTATTAAAAGTGTTCCTGATGCATTTGACCCATCCAAAAAACAATTGCCAACCATGCTAACGACCGATCTTTCGTTAAGATTTGATCCTATTTATGAAAAGATATCTCGAAGATTTTATGAAAATCCAAAAGAATTTGAAGAAGCATTTAGCCGTGCATGGTTTAAATTGACGCATAGAGACATGGGTCCAAATGACTTATATTTGGGACCTGAAGTTCCTAAGGAGGATTTAATTTGGCAAGATCCTATTCCAGCAGTAAACCATGAATTGGTAAATGAACAAGATATCAAAGATTTGAAAATAATGATTTTGAATTCTGGTTTAACAATCAGCGAATTGGTGGAAACTGCTTGGGCATCCGCATCAACTTTTAGAGGTTCAGATAAAAGAGGTGGTGCAAATGGCGCTCGCATTCAATTGGAACCTCAAGTAAATTGGGAAGTGAATAATCCGACTCAATTGAAAAAAGTGTTGGGTGTTTTAAGCAAAATACAAACAAATTTCAATGCAAAATCGAGTACCAAAAAAATCTCAATGGCAGATTTAATTGTTTTGGGTGGAAATACTGCTGTTGAGTGGGCTGCTAAAAATGCGGGATTTGCTTTAGATGTGACTTTCCAACCAGGTAGAATGGATGCCAAACAAGAGCAAACTGATGTTAAATCAATTGGTTTTCTCGAACCTATGGCAGATGGATTTAGAAATTACATGAAAACACAGTACACTTATTCTGCGGAAGAATTATTGATAGACAAAGCCCAAATGCTCAAACTCACTGCTCCTGAAATGACTGTTTTAGTAGGTGGATTAAGAATGTTAGACGCCAATTTTAATGATTCAAAAGATGGAGTTATGACTCAACAAATTGGCTCGTTAACCAATGACTTTTTTATCAATCTGTTGGATATGAATACCGTTTGGACAGCAAAAAACGAAACTAAAGATCTTTTTGAAGGTTCTGATAGAACAACTGGAAACGTAAAATGGACCGCAACAAGAGTTGATTTAATTTTTGGATCAAATTCTGAATTACGTGCTTTGGCAGAAGTTTATGCAAGTAGTGATGCCAAAGAAAAATTTGTAAAAGATTTCATCGCTGCTTGGAACAAGGTAATGAATGCAGATCGATTTGATTTGAAGTAGATTTCATCACACTAATTTAGGCAATTAGGTACCAGTATTTTGTGCTGGTATCTTTTTTTTTGATTTAGATTTATTTACCCAATTCTGAAAGGCATCACAGAGCCTAAAGTTTTGATGGATTTGTTTAAAAGCTATACTGGAAAGTAATTTTTCGAAATTCCTGAATCTTTTTTAGCAATAAAATTACATTCAAATTAATACTAGAAGCCAATGTTGTAAAGAACGTTGGCTTTTTTGTATTTTTAAATTTTATTATTTATTTGAAAATGAAAGTAATATTTGCATTCTTAGTAATTACAATCAGTTTGGCTTGTACTTCAACTCAAAAAGTCAAAAGCAAGGAATATTTTGAAGGTATTATTACTTTCAAAAATGAGTACATTCTTAAAACGGGTAAGATAGATTCTGCTTACCTCGAGAAGATTTTCGGGAAAAATGCAAAGTTGACCTTTAAGCAAGGAAACTACCTAGAATCTTATGACGGTGGAATTTTTGTGGAACAAATTTACATTCAGAACGAGAATCGAACATATGTAAAAGAAAATCAAAGTGATACTCTACTTTGGTATGCATGTAATAGGCCTGGAGACAAAATGTTAAGAAGTGAAATAAATCGTAAAAAAGAAATTATACTTGGAATTGTGTGTGATGAATTGGTAAACTATTATCCCAACAAAACGGTTAGGTTCTATTTTAATTCAGATACTTTGAAAATTGATCCTGATTGGTATAGAAATTTTACCGATTTTAATAAAAATTTTAATGCCTCAAAAATGAAAGCTGTTTACTTGAAATATTCACTAGAATACCCCGATTTTATTGCATCAACCGTTGCCACTTCCATCACTTGGAAAAAAATTGACAATAGTACTTTTGCAATATCTAAAAATAAAATAC
>JBFYPS010000299.1:0-3233 GCA_041303135.1 Crocinitomicaceae bacterium
CATTTAGGATATGTAGCGAAACTTCACGGATTCAAAGGTGAAGTTTCGTTTTTTTTAGACGTTACTGATCCAAGTGAATATACCAAATTAGATTCGGTTTTCATTGATATTAACGGACAACTAACTCCCTTTTTTGTTGAATCATTTCAACTTAAACCACGCGGTTTTGCTGCTGTAAAATTGGAAGGTGTAAACTCTGAAAACGACGCAAAAGTGTTGATGAGAAAAAATCTATACTTGCCACTTTCAGAATTGCCAGAATTAACAGGAACTCAATTTTATGACCACGAAGTGGTTGGTTTTGAAGTTGTAGATGATAATTTCGGTCCAGTTGGAATTCTAGAAACCATCGTTGACTTACCAGTAAATCCTTTGATTCAAATTAAAAATCCAAACGGGAAGGAAGTTTTGATTCCTTTCGTGAAAAATTTGGTACAAGAAGTTGATCGAACAAATCGAATTTTGAGAGTCAACGCTCCCGATGGATTAATCGCTATTTATTTGGGCTAATGTCCATTTTCAAATTCAAACATTTCGAAGTCAATCAAACCAATTCAGCCATGAAGATTGGAACTGATTCTATGGTTTTTGGTTCTTTGATTAATGTTGAAGGTAAATCAAATGCGCTAGACATTGGAACCGGAACTGGTGTTTTGAGTTTAATGACAGCACAAAGAAATCCCAACTTAGAGATAACTGCCATTGAAATTGAAGCCAATGCTTTTGATGAAGCCAAAATGAACTTCAATAATTCACCTTTTCAACATCAATTAAATGCTTTTCATGTTGATTTTTTAAATTTCGATCCATATTGTAAATTCGATCTCATTTTTTCAAATCCACCTTATTTTGAAAATGCATTTAAGTCTATAAATCAAGAAAAGAATTTAGCAAGACATGATGAAAGTTTGCCTTTGAATGAGCTTTTTGAAAAAGCAAGTAATTTATTGACTGAAAACGGTGATTTTTGGGTAATCCTTCCCAATTTGACTTTTGACGCTTATCAAGATACGGCCCATGAAAACGGACTTTTCTTAGAGAAACAAATCGAAATATTCGGAAAGGAAAATCAATTGGTCAGAAAAATCGGTGCATTTTCAAAAATAAATAAATCATTAGAACATTCTAGTTTGATCATTCGGAAAAACGATGGGAATTACACCGACGAATATAAAAAACTAACGATTGATTACCACTTTAATGTTTTGAAATAAAAAAAGCGATCAATTTCACCGCTTTTAATAATTTATAATGTTTTTTTGATCACATTAACAAGTTCATTTTGCAAACTCACTCCTGCGTCGTGATTATACCAATTCTGCAAAGCGATTTTCATTTCGTCAAAATCAGCACCAGCAGCTTTTAATTGATTAAAGATTATTTGGCAATCTGCTGGTCTTGGTCCCCAAACGGCTAAATCTTTCCCATTTTCATCTCTTATTACGAGAATAGGAATTGATTTTCCACCGTTGGTAAGGTATTTTTCAATTTCGGAATCAGAATCACGAAGTTGAATCTCTAGATTCACATAGTCGCTCAATTCGCTGATTAAATGGATAAAAGGAACACTATGGGCAGCGTCGCCACACCACGGTTCAGTGATCAAAATCCAATGTTGAGTTTTTTCAATTTTTGAGATTGATTCTCTGATTGAATTTGAAATTTCACCATGCTTTAACCATCTTTTACTTCTTGTTTGATTTAGTTTGGTATAGTCCAAATAATCAACATTGTCATATGGCGTTTTTGGTGTTGGATTTTGTAATATCTCATCGAAATATAAGTTGTATTCAGTCCAATTCATGATTGTAAATTTGTCGTGTATGAATACAGCAAATTTACTGATTTATTGAGGATAACAAGTAACAATTCTCTCGTAACTTTTCAAATTGCCATCGTGGTCGATTGCAACATCAATCGTAATTTTCATTTGAGAAGTATCAGTAACAGTATTTTTCCATTTTTCGTCAAAAATATAGGAAGTTTGGTGTAAATGATAGCCTTGATTTAATACATTCATTCCAGTTTTTAAGTTTTTGATGATTACATTGTAACCATGCATTTCGTAGTCAGCTGATACGCTTCCAATTAATTTGATTGTATCACCGAAATTGTAAGTTTCGTTTAAAACTGGCGAAGTTAAATTGAATGTTGGATCCGCAATTACGGTTGGTTCTGCAGTTTCTTTTTTACATGAAATCACTGTTAATGAGATGATTCCTAAAAATATTATAAATGATTTTTTCATTTTTTTGTAATAAAATAATTAATACCAAAACGGAATGCTGTTTTTTGAACAACATATCCATTTCCTAAATCTTGATACAGTGGTGCAAAGTAATTGGCTGAAAACATCCAGTTTTTATAAATTGTAGCGATAGTAAATTGAGCGTTTAATACAGTTCCGCCATTGTAAGAATCATCAGTTACTTTTCCTTTGATTCGATCTCTGAAGTTGTGATTATAGTTGAATCCAACTTGCGGAAGAATTCTGAGATTCTCGTTCAAAATCCAGCGATAAAATGCCAAATGGGTTGTTCCAAGTGCATGTCCAAATTGGTAATCGTACTTATTTTCAGTTTTGTAACTAAAACTTGATTCAGTCAAATATCCCCAACTTCCTTTTTGAATGGAATAATTCAAGGAAGCGATGAAATCGATTGTTCCTGTGCCTGGAAGCATATTGCGATTGTTTACATTGGTATTGTCATATTTTCCGGTAGGTAATTTAGTACCAATTCCAAATGTTCCTGCTTGTTTGAATTTTCTTGCAAGTGAATCTGTGTTTTGAATAAAAACATAATTTCCCATCAAAGTTATATCACCTAAACCTTGATTTGTAATAGTAGTTTCCGTCGTCTTCTGTGAATTGTAAACATAAGGTACTACCGCCAACAATTGAAAACGATGATTTATTTTCCACCTTCCCATCAAATCAGTAGATGTAAAAACTTCGTCCGTCGATGGATCTTGTATTCCAAAAAGTGGTGGATGTGTAGTTTGAAAAGTTCGAATATTGGATCTAATCCCAATAAAATGATGGTTTGAACTTGGTAATAATCCCAAAGAAAACGAACTTGCAGCACAACCGCATACGTCACAAGCTTTGGAAGGATTTGCCAAAAATATCAAACCGAATAACAGCATGATTTTTTGCATAAATAAAAATTTGAAAGTTAAAATTGTCTGAACAATTAATTTAAAATCAACTTATTATTTGCGCTGGTGGATGA
>JBFYPS010000300.1:0-14787 GCA_041303135.1 Crocinitomicaceae bacterium
CCACTGATCAGATGCAAATACATCATCCAAGGACAATTGAATTCGGGCATCGTAGTTGGGTTTTGCATCACAAAGATTAATGTGCAACATTACTTCATCCGCTTCATCAGAAAGTGCGCTATATGGAATTGCAATTAATCGAACTTCAAATTCTTGAACAATTGTATCAGGTTGAAATTGAAATTCTTGTGTAGTTATGTCAAAAGTAGATGAATCTTGAAAAATATATAAACCATCTTTTTCAGTAAAAGTTGCCCAATGCAATCCAAAGGCTTGGTTATAATCATCTAACCTTCTTTGATATTGCGCTTGTAAATCAATGGCATCTGCTTTGTCTTTGTGTAGGTCTACAATTTTCTTTTTGATAGCATCCAATTCACTGTATTGACGAACCAAAAGTTCTTGTTTTTCTTTGCGATCTTTTTTGCCGGAGTTTGTTTTGTCAACCACCTTATCTGCTCCGATCGTTTTACTTTTATGACTTGTAGTTATGGGAGAATAGCGTAAATCGGAAATTTCTTTTTCATTTTTTTGAATTCTTAAAATCAATTCTGTTTTCTTTTTTTCGTAGTACTCAATCCAATAGTCAAAACCGCGTTTACCCAAAATCATCTCATCTAATTTGGCGATTTTGTCATTTTTCAAATTGTTAATTACAGATTGAAAAGTTCCACCTTTCACAAAGTTTGAATCTGGAGTTAAAAATCGTGTTTCTCCTGAACCAAAAAGGTGATAAGAAATTCCATGTCTTTCAATTACAACAGTTGTTTGCTTTTCAGCATTGTATCCCCAAACATCTAAATGTATATTTGTCAATTCATTGTTGCCAACAGTTTTTAGCGAAGTGGAAGTAAATCTTAACGCTTCAAGAGATTCTTTTTTCTTTTTTTCCGCAGGTTTGATTTTGATTTGATAAGGAAATAATCCAACGGCTTTTGGCAAACCTTTATTCCATCTTCCTCTTTCATCTTTTTCTCTTTCTTCAAGTAATCCAGAAGTTGAACTTCCATCTCCAGCAGCCACTAAGACATTGGTAAACACTTTTGCTTCTCCACCCAAAGCTAGAAAAAACTCCTTAGTTCTGATTGCCACATATCGATTGACAGCTTCATTAATCGCTTCTAGGGTAGTGTATTGGTCTTGAATATCAAGGAAATGGAAAGTTCCAACCATTGCTTTTTTGTCTTCGAAACTCAAACTTGGGTTTAGTAAATTTTCAAGTTTTGGATGTGGAACATTAATTCCGTCGTCATTCTTAAAAGCTTTAACTGGTAAAAGTCCAATTAATATTTCTTCAAATTGTTTGTATTGTGATTGGTAATTTGCCAGTTCTTTTTCTCCAAGCCGCTTTGCCAAAAGAACTTTATTTAATTCCCACAATGCCATTTTATTTGCCGCTTCGGAAATCAAGCCTTTCGGAGATTTTGCAATTTCTGATGTGCGAATATACAGTAACTCAGGTTGATTCATGATCACCGTTTCAACCGAATCAAAATTGATTTCTTTGTTTGGAAAACGAATATCTGGACCTTTGTATTCAAAGTACCTTCCAAAATTATTTTCTAAAATGGGGCTTTTTCGGACAACGTGAAATAAATATGCCTTTTCTTCAGCAGTTAAATCGGTATTTTCTTGAGCAAAAGCGCTCGTAAAAAATTGAAATAAAATGATTAGTGTAATAATTATCTTCATGCAGTAAATTTAATTTTTTCAATCGAGTGATATCTTGACTTTGATAAATCAATCTCAACAACTTGATGTTAACTAAATACAAACGTTTTCAAATTACTTTGTTACAAAGTATAAGCAAAAAAAAACCGCTTCGTAAAAAGCGGTTTCAAAATTTTGTGACAGTGAATTAGTTTTTAGAGAATTTCTCTACTTTAGAAACACCATTTACTGTTAATTCAAGGAAATAAATACCTTTTTGAATATCATTTAATTGAACTGTCATTCCAGAAGTTACAGACTCAATTGTTTGAACTGTTTTTCCAGTTTGGTCGATAATTCTAGCTTTTGCTCCGTTAAAATCACCTTTGATAGTCAAACTTTCTTTTGCTGGATTAGGAAAAATGCTGAAATTGATTTTTTCTGTTTCATCTACAGATACAAAATTATCTGGTTGCACAGAACTCAAAACAACTGTGAATTCAGTCAAAGGATCAACTGAACCAGATCCAATAATTTTAGCGGAAGTATGTGTAAAAACAGGCATGCTTCCAGCACTCAACTTATAATATTCGTATTGAGCACGAATTAATTGAATATCGCCAACAATTGGAACATTTGTATTTAATGTATCAATTGTTACACAACGAATAACGCCTGTCAAAGTTGTTGCAGCATTTAATTTTAAAGTTCCTTCTCCATCAATTTTTGAAAATGATGTACCAGTTGCATCTGGATTTTGTGGAAGACCTGAAAATGAGAAATACAAGCTTCCTGAGAAGACGTCACTCAACTCATCATTGTAGGCAAATTCGTAATTAGCCAATGTTTGTGGATCTAAATTGAAAATTGCTTTTACTTCACCAAACGTAGGTTCATAAAATACAAATCCTGGAGAATTTCTTTCTGTAGCAGTTGAAGACCAATATGTTGTTAAGAAATTCTCAACAACTACAGCTTTTGTTGCACTTGGGAAATCAGCTGTATTTGTAGTAGTTGTAGGATCAACAATTGTTAAGTTTCTTAACTCACCTTGAAAACCAGCGATATCAGAATAATCCCAAACAGCACCAGTTCCTGTGATATTTGCATAATTAGTTGCGAATGAATCACACAAAAACATGTCTACTGATGTTCCAATTGATGGTTCATTTGCTTGTGTCAAACCTTGACCAAAAGAAGTTCCAGCTAAAAGTAGCGAAGCGAATAGTAACTTTTTTTTCATAGTGTATTTTAATTAAGTTGTTTACAATACTTTTTATTTTGTATCGACGGACTATTATTACTCATAAAGTGCATCAAAAATACAAATAAAGATTTAATAAGTAATTTTTCTGAAATTCAAAAAACGTTTTAGATTGCAATTTAAATTTCTCGTTTAAATACGAACGCATTATTTATAAATAAGGTTGGAAATTAAAGATGAACGGTTCAATTTACGTCGGTTTGAATTTGATTTTAGTATTAAAAGTTTGAAGTTGGGTTATTTTTCTAATTTTGTTTCAAACTAAAAGTCAGCAAAAAATGGGTTTCAATTCTTTATTTAGAAAAAAAACAGTTCAAGATATTTTACTTCAAGTTGAAAAAAACAATGCAGATGGACATGGTTCACTTGGAAGACATTTAGGTGTTAGAGATTTAGCAGCTTTTGGAATTGCGGCCATAATTGGCGCAGGAATTTTTAGCACGATTGGAACAGCATCTCATGACGGTGGTCCAGCAGTTATTTTTCTTTTTCTTTTTACGGCGATTGCCTGTGGTTTTGCAGCTTTTGCCTATGCCGAATTTGCTTCAATGGTGCCTGTTTCCGGAAGTGCTTACACTTATTCTTATGTGGCATTTGGAGAAATTATCGCATGGATTATAGGTTGGTCATTGATCATGGAATATGCAATTGGGAATATTACAGTGGCCATTTCATGGAGTGATTATTTTACTGGTATGTTGGATGGTGTAGGTTTACATTTACCTCAATGGATTCAAACGGATTATTTAACGGCTTCTAACGGTTATGATCAAGCAATGGCATTGATGCAAGGTGGAAAATCTTTTGAAAATTTAGATTTTAGTCTTCAAACAGCACATCAAGCCTGGCTTTCGGCACCCAATATTTTTGGTTTTCATTTGGTTTTTGATTTACCTGCGTTGTTTATAATTGTTTTGATTACATGGTTGGTTTACAGAGGTATGAAGGAAAGCAGAAATGCAAGCAATATCATGGTGATTATAAAATTGGCCATCATCTTATTGGTCATTGCCGTAGGAATTTTTTATGTTGATACTGAAAACTGGAGTCCATTTGCGCCCAATGGTGTCTCTGGTATTTTGAAAGGAGTTTCAGCAGTATTTTTTGCATACATTGGTTTTGATGCAATTTCCACCACCGCTGAAGAATGTAAAGATCCCCAAAGAGATTTACCGCGTGGGATGATGTGGGCAATCATTATTTGTACCATTTTGTATATTGTTATTTCATTGATTTTGACAGGTTTGGTGTCTTATAAGTTGTTGGCCGTTGGTGATCCATTGGCTTTTGTGTTTCGCGAAATTGATTTGAAATGGATGTCTGGTATTATTGCAGTAAGTGCTGTGATTGCTATGGCTTCTGTTTTATTGGTTTTTCAAATGGGTCAGCCAAGAATTTGGATGAGCATGAGTAGAGATGGATTACTTCCAAAGAAATTTTCAAAAGTACATCCAAAGTATAAAACACCTTCATTTTCTACAATTGTTGTGGGATTTGTTGTTGCAGTACCAGCGCTTTTTATGAATTTGACTATGGTAACTGAATTGTGCAGTATAGGGACACTTTTTGCATTTGTTTTGGTTTGTGGTGGAGTTTTAGTTTTACAAAACAAGACTGATATTCCGCGAGGTAAATTCAAAACACCTTATGTGAATGGTAAATTTGTATTACCATTTTTGGTGGTTGGAGCTGTTGTTTTATTGTTTGCTGAATTCAAAAAAGAAACAATGGATTTTGTTTTGAATAAGCCAAGTTTCAAAGAAACAGAAGAAGTTATTGCAGATTTGTCGCCAACTGAAGTTCAAAAATTAAATGTTGCCATTTTAAAAGTTGATAGTATTGGTTTAAATCGAGTAGGGTCGGATTTATCAGCCTATTTTGAACAAGAGTCGAAAATTGACTTTGAAACCGCGATGGAAGCAATTGAAATTAAGAATAAGGATTTGAATTTAAAAAATCTTGATTCTACTACAATCTCAAAATTGTCTCACTTTTTGGTCGGATTTGATGAAAAAGGATTTAAACTAATGGATCAAAATGTAAAATTGTATTTTGAACAAGGACCAAAAATTGAATTTAAAGAAGTTCAAAACAAATTAAATTTGGACAATTCAAGATTGTATAACGCAGGATTTTCGCATTTTGCACACAAAATTCCTACTTGGATTTTCATCTTGTTTACTTTTTTCATAACTGTTGTAACCATAAGAAAAAATCTTTCATTAATTCCATTACTAGGTTTGTTGTCTTGTTTGTATATGATGAGTCAAATTCAACTTTCCAATTGGATTTATTTTACAGGTTGGTTATTAATCGGACTTTTGATATATTTTGGTTATAGCAAAAGACATAGCAAATTAAACAAACAAGCAGAAAATTAGTTTGTTACTTGACCTAGATTCCAACAAAAAAAATCTTAATTTGCTTGCGAAAAAGTGCTAATTTTTCTGTACTTTTGCACCTTAAATTTCCAATAATATGTTTGAAAATCTTACCGATAAGTTTGAAAGAGCGTTTAAAGTTTTAAAAGGTCAAGGTCAAATCACAGAAATCAATGTTGCTGAAACGTTGAAAGAAGTGAGAAGAGCATTACTTGATGCCGATGTTAACTTTAAAACAGCCAAAGATTTCACTGTTCGTGTGAAAGAAATTGCATTGGGAAGAAATGTATTAACTGCTATTTCACCGGGACAATTGATGACGAAAATTTGTCATGAAGAGTTGGTTGAATTAATGGGGGGAAATGAGGAAGATATTAATTATCAAGGAAATCCTGGGATAATTTTAATGTCAGGACTTCAAGGTTCAGGGAAAACAACATTCTCTGGAAAATTAGCCAATTACTTAAAAACAAAAAAAGGCAAAAAACCATTGTTGGTTGCATGTGACGTATACCGTCCTGCGGCAATTGATCAGTTACATGTTTTGGGTGACCAATTGGGAATTGAAGTTTATTCAAATAAAGAAGAAAAAAATCCAGTAGAAATTGCAAAAGCAGCAATCATTTATGCCAAAAGTAATGGCTTCAATGTGGTGATTGTAGATACTGCTGGTCGTTTGGCGATTGATGTTCAAATGATGAATGAAATCGAACAAGTAAAAAAAGCCATCAATCCAACTGAAACGCTTTTTGTTGTTGATTCCATGACTGGTCAAGATGCTGTAAATACAGCAAAAGCGTTCAATGAAAAGATTAATTTCGATGGAGTTGTATTGACCAAATTAGATGGTGATACTAGAGGAGGGGCGGCATTGTCAATTAAAACAGTTGTTGATAAACCAATAAAATTTGTTGGTACTGGTGAGAAAATGGATGCAATTGATGTTTTCTACCCAAAAAGAATGGCCGATCGAATCCTAGGGATGGGTGACGTTGTTTCTTTGGTTGAAAGAGCACAAGAGCAATTTAATGAAGAAGAAGCCAGAAAATTACAGAAAAAAATACAAAAGGATCAATTTGATTTCAACGATTTCCTAGGTCAATTACACCAAATTAAAAAGATGGGTAATGTGAAAGATTTGCTAGGAATGTTGCCTGGTATGGGGAAAGCATTGAAAGATGTTGATATTCAAGATGACGCATTTAAACACATTGAAGCCATAATTTATTCAATGACTCCAAAAGAAAGAGCAAATCCTTCTTTGTTGAATGGTCAGAGAAAAAATAGAATTGCAAATGGTAGTGGTACCTCTGTTCAGGAAGTAAATAAACTTTTAAAACAATTTGAGGATACACGCAAAATGATGAAAATGATGAGCAATCCCAAAAATATGATGGGAATGATGAAACAATTGAAGGGAATGAAAGGCGGAGGAATGCCAGGAATGTAATTTCTTAAATCTTAGATTGATATTTATTTTGAAGGTCTTATTCGCTTGAATTTGACCTTTTTTTTGTACATAAAAAATGGTTGTAAATTAATTCACAACCATTTCGATTTAAATCGTATTTGAAATTTATTAGATGTAACCTACAATATCATAGGCAATATATCCAACCCATTCCTTAATTAAAAAATTCCATTCAGTAAAAGTATCAACACTTGGGACTAATAATTGATCCCAATAAAATGCTCTTTCAGGTCCGGTGTATAAATCTGTAGAATATGGAGCGACATTTACATTTTCACGGGCAAAACAAGCCATCGCTCTTCTCATGTGGTTTCCAGATGTAATTAACAAACATGAATCGACATTTGGTAATGAATCTGTCAAAATCATTCTTGTTTCCATAGCATTTTCATGGGTGTTTTTTGATACAGATTCCACCATGATATCTTTCGCTGGAATTCCCCATTGGACTAAAACTTCTTTAAATTGCTCAGATTCATGCAATCCTCTATCTGATATATATCCATTATCACCAGAAAGTAATATTTTTTTGATTTTCCCTTTTTTATATAAGCTTATAGCTTGCCAGATTCTATCTCCGCCTCTTCTAATACTAAGTACACCAATATCATTATTAAATTCAGCCATTCCGCCAAGAACAATTCCTACTTCGTATGTTCTGACTTCGTCTATTGGAGTACCATGAACTTCCCATTGTCGGCAAAATTCATTAAAAATAAAACTATTACTAAAAAAGAAGAAAATAATAACGCCGGCTAATCTTGCTCTTCTTTTGTAAATAGAATTTGGCCAATAGAAGAAAATCCCGACACAAACCATTAGCCATAGAAATGGCGAGACGAAAACCAGCAGCAATTTGGAGAGTATGAAAAACATTTTTAAAATATTGATAAAAAAAAACCGCTCAGATTTCTGAACGGTTTCAAATTTAGGTATTTAAAATTATTTTGCAACAGAAAAGCTTCTTTTTTCTTTAATACGAGCAGATTTTCCAGTTCTTTCACGGAAGTAGAAGATACGAGCACGACGCACAGCACCTTTTTTGTTCACTACTATTTGATCAACAAATGGAGATGAAATCGGGAAAATTCTTTCTACACCAATATTACCTGACATTTTACGTACAGTAAATGTTTCAGTTGCACCATTTCCACGACGTTGTAAAACAACACCTTGGAACTGTTGAATACGCTCTTTTGCGCCTTCCTTAATTTTATATGAAACTGTAACAGTATCTCCACTTTTGAAATTCGGGAAGTTTTTTACTTCTACAAGTTCGTTTTGAAGCTCTCTAATGATATCCATGACTCTTAATTTCTATTTATCTGACCGTAAATCGGGGTGCAATATTACGAATTATTTCTTAAAAAAATAAATCCTTTTAAATCTTTTTTAAAAAAAATATATTTTGCCTGCAAAAGTATGAATTTAATGGGGAAATTATTGCTAAAATCTACTTTTTCTTCTATTTCTGTTAAATTAGCAACCAATTTGCAGTAAATTGCGTCTTTAATTTGTAAAGTATACTATAAACTTATGAAAAGTACAGTTTTATTATTATTTCTTTTGGTCTTCAACTTATCATTTTCGCAAGATATACAAAAGTATGATGCCAGATTATTGAAAAATCATGGTGATACAATCATGACTATTTACAAGAATAATCACAATTATTACAATTTTCTTTTGTTCGAACTAGATTTTAGTTACGAAATTAAACTAAAATCAGAGGTAAATTCAGCTATGGTTCATCAGTTAGCTGAATTCAAAAATGAAAATGGCATTACTTTGAAAAAAAGTGACATAGTAAAAGATGTTTTCAATTTTAAATCTTGGGGCATTATTCTTAAGCAAAAAGAGCCTGTGGTAATCGAATTAGATGATGATCATGTACTTTATTTTTATGATAAAGTCTCCAACAATATTCGTTTCGGAAAAAGTCCCTTCAACACTAAATAGTGATTTATGAAAAATATTATATTAATTATACTTTTATTTATATCTGTCAGCTCGATTGCTCAAACTCCAATCAATGTGACCCCTGCATTAAATAATACCTCAACAAGTACTTGTTTTGGATTTGTGATTGATTCTGGTGGTCAAGGTGGGCCTGGATATTCAAATGGTGAAAATATTACATTCACCATTTGTCCTGATACTCCAGGAGACTATATGACAGTTGTATTTAATTTGTTTAATTTAAACTTACAAGATGATAATCCAGCGCCAAATCAAACTAACGTAGATTACATGTACGTTTATGATGGCAACAGTACTGCTGGAAACTCTTTAGGTGTTTATCAAGGAACTGAATTACAAGGAGTAGTTATTCAAGCATCTCCGCAAAATACTTCTGGATGTTTAACGTTTAGATTTGTATCAAATTCGGTTGGTACTGGCGCATTTTCTGCATCGGCAGCGTGTGAAACTCCTTGTAGTGATCCTGTAGCAGGTGGTGTTTTGTTAAATGGAATTACATCAGATAGTATCCATGTTTGTATAGGCGAAACTGTTAATTTTCAAAATTCTGGATCTTTTGCTCAACCAGGTTTCTCAATTTCAAATTATTCTTGGGATTTCATGGATGGTACCTCTGCATCGGGTCAAAATGTTTCTCATTCTTATAGTGTACCAGGTCATTATAGAGTTCAACTTTTTGTAACAGATGATAATCCTGACAATGAATGTGTAAACAATAACTTGATTGATTTACAAGTTTTGGTCGCAACAATTCCAAGTTTTATTGGTTTTATGGGAGATACCACTTTGTGTTTGGGTGAATCTCTTGCTGCAAGTGCCACACCTAATGATTATGAAGTTTTGTGGGATGGTTTTTCTGGCTACGAAACGATTGATGATGGTTGTCTGTTGGATACCCAATTGGGAGTAGCACAAAATATTGAGATTTTACAAACAGGGTTTGCCGCAGGTACAACAATTACAAGTGCATCGCAAATACAAGAAATTTGTCTTGAAATTGAACATTCCTACATGGGAGATTTAGTAATCTACTTAAATTGTCCTAATGGACAATCCATTATGCTCCATCAGCAAGGTGGAGGAGGAACTCAAATTGGTGTTCCAAATCAAGCAGACAATGTTGACTGTACTGATCCTTCCACTCAAGGTACACCATACAATTATTGTTTTACTCCAGCTGCAACTCAAACATGGGTTGATTGGGTAAATGGGAGTGGTTTTGGTGGAACCTTACCTGCAGGAAGTTATCAACCAATTGGTGCCTTTTCAGATTTAGTTGGTTGTCCAACAAATGGAGTTTGGACTTTAACAGTCGTTGATAACTGGGCTGCTGATGATGGTGTTGTTTTCAGTTTTGGTTTGACATTAGATCCATCTTTATATCCAAATTTAGTGCAATTTACACCTCAAATTGGTTTAGGAGCAGATTCCTCTTTTTGGAATATGCCAGCTCCTTTTGCTTCTAATGTTTCACCAAACGGTGATGCCATGACAATTACGCCAACTTCCCCAGGTTCTTATACTTACACTTATACTGTTGTTGATAATTTTGGTTGTACAAATGATTCATCTTTTGTTTTAACTGTTAATCCTAATCCAGTTCCTAATGCAGGAAATGATATTATTGTTTGTGGAGGAACAGCAGAACAATTAAATGGTTCAATTTCAGGATCGGGTGGTGGTTCTCCTTGCCCTTATACACTTGATTTAGTTGATTCATTTGGGGATAGCTGGAATGGAAATAATTTACTACTAACAGTAAATGGGGTGACAACAACTTATACTGTAAGTTCTGGTTCCAATGCTGTGTTTACTGTGAATATTCCACATGGAGCGACAGTTACTTCTCAATTTCAAGCATCAGGTAGTTGGACAAATGAATGTGAATATCAAATTATTGATCCAAATGGAAACGTTGTAGTGCAACAAGGACAAAATGGAACAACGCCACCAACAACAGTTGATTCTTTTACAGCAGATTGCTTTGGTGGATTTGTATTTGTTTGGAGTCCTTCAGGAGATTTAAATAATCCTAATATTCCAAATCCAATTGGTACTTTCCTTTCTCCTCAAACACTTACTTTAACTGTTTATCCTAGTGGTCATCCACTTTGTGCAACTACGGATCAACTTAATGTGACACTTTCAAATTCTGCTTATCCAGGGGCAGATTCAACTTTTACAATTTGTTCGGCAGGATCACCCGTTGATTTGTTCACTGTTTTAGGACCAGGTGCGAGTGCGAGCGGCTACTGGGTTTACGGCGCAGCAAATACACCTGTTACAATGCCGTATGATCCTGTGACAATGAATCCAGGTCAATATAAGTACAGAGTTGACAGTGCGGGATGTATTGCTCAAGCCATAATTACCGTTGTTGAAGTAAGTACATCGATTACTACTGTTGTTCCAACAGATGTTAATTGTAACAGCGCAAGTAATGGAAGTATAGTTGTTACTGGTTTGAATTTTATTTCATATTCAATCGATGGTGGACCTCAATTTGCTGCAACTTCACCAGCAACAATTAATGGTTTGGAAGCAGGGAATTACAATTTAGAAGTTTTTGGTGCAGGTGGATGTTCTGATACGGAACCGTTTTCTATTGCTGAACCACCTCCGTTACAAATTGATTTTATTTCAAATGATACTTCTGTTTGTATTGGAGCATCTATTGATATCAGTGCCATTGGTTCGGGAGGAAATTCAGCTTACACTTATACTTGGACGCAAAATGGAAGTTTATTGGGATTAGGATCAACTATTACAATTACCCCTCCATTAACTACAAATACTTATTGTGTAACGCTTACTGAGGCATGTGGATCTCCAGCAGCTGATACATGTATGACAATTGTCAATCCGCAAGAAATTTTCCCAGAATTGACGCCAGATACTATAAATGGATGTTTTCCAGTTACCATTAATTTTGCCAATACAACTAATTCAACTGAAATTGGAACGACAATTGTTGATTTTGGTGATGGTCAAGTAATCAGTTATACTGGAAATACACCTTTTACACATGTCTACACGCAACCGGGAGTTTATGATGTGCATGTTGAGATTGTATCTATTTTTGGTTGCTCTTATGAGACCACCTATACAAGTATGATTGAGGCATTTGATTATCCTGAAGCAAATTTCAATATTTTACCAAACGATGTTTCGTTTTTTGATCCAAATGTTTTGTTAGAAAATGAAAGTTCTTCAAACGTTGTTTCATATCAATGGACAATTTCTTCAGGAAATCCTTCATCGGCATATACTGAAGATGTGAATGCCAGTTTTCCTACGGATATTGAAGGAACATATCCGGTAACCTTGCTAGTAACTGATCAAAATAATTGCCAAGATACTATTACAAAAATTGTAAATGTTATTAGTGAAGTTGTTTTCTATGCTCCCAATTCATTTACACCTGATGGTGATGAACATAATCAAACATGGAAAATTGTCATAGATGGAATTGATATTTACTCAGCAGAAATATTAATTTTCAATCGATGGGGTGAATTAATTTGGGAATGTCACGATGTTAGCGAAGGCTGGGATGGAACCTATGGAGGAAAAGTAGTTCAAAATGGGACATATACTTGGACTTTAAAGTTCAAAGATATTCACTCAGATAAGAAGTATGAATTTAATGGACATATTCTCTTGATAAGATAAGTTTATTTCAAAAAAAAAGTGAAGATTATTCTTCACTTTTTTTTTTGCTTTTTGAATATTATTTTAATTTCCTTCTTTTCATTTCTTTGGTAATCAAATTCAATTCTCTGCTTGTTTGACCAGCTACCGAAGTGTTTTCATCTGCTCTTCTTAACAAATAAGGCATTACTTCTTTGATAGGACCATAAGGAACATATTTTGCAACTAAAAATTGATTGTTTGACAAGTTGTAAGAAATATGATCACTCATTCCTAAAAGTTGGGCAAAATATACTCTTTTATCATTTTTTTCTAAACCTTTATCCGTAATCAGTTTGGCTAAAAATTCAGAACTTTCTTCATTATGTGTTCCAGCACAAAGTGCCAAAATATCAATATTATCAATAATATATGTTAACGCATCGTTGTAATCTCTGTCACATGACTCCTTGTTGGGTTGAATAGGTGAAGGATATCCTTTTGCAATTGCTCGTTCTCTTTCCTTTTCCATGTATGCACCCCGAACTAATTTGATTCCGTAGTGATAATTTCCAATTCTAGCGGCAGCTGTTACTTCCTTTAAAAATTGCAGTCTGTCATGTCGATACATTTGCAATGTATTAAAAACAATCGCTTCTTTTTGATTGTATTTCGACATCATTGAAACCGTCAATCGATCAATTGTATCTTGTATCCAAGTTTCTTCGGCATCAATGAATACTGGAACATTAGATTCAAACCCCTTCTTGCAAATTCGATCAACTCGATTGATCACCTCCTGAAATTCCTTTTTTTCATTTTCAGAAAGTTCAGAATTAGGATTATTTGCTTTTTCCAAAATTCCAAATCTAGCAATTCCTGTAACTTTGAAAACTGCAAAAGGGATTGCAGGATTATTTTTACCTTTTTCAATTGTTGCAATAATTTCTTGCGTAGTTTTTTCAAAGTCCTCTGCTGAAGTTTTTCCTTCAACAGAATAATCTAGAATTGTACCAATGCCAAAATCATTTAATTGTTTGATGGTTTTAGTACATTCATTAATCGTTTCACCACCGCAAAATTGCTTAAAAATAGTTGCTTTAACCATTCCATTGATTGGCAAATGTATTTTAAAAGAGGCATTTGTAGCCCATTTTCCAAATTTTACAACAGATGGACTTCCAACCATTTTAAAAAGCCAGTAAGCTCTTTTTAAGTCTTTATCGGATTTGCTTTTAAAAGCAATCTCTGTATTTTCGAAAGAAATCATACTACAAAAATAAGTTATTTTGACATTTTTAATGAAGTACAATGAAGAAACTTAAAAAAATCATTTACTTTGAAGATAAAAACTTTCTAAAGGCCGATAAAAATGATTCAGAAAATAAATGCAACAGGATATGAAATTGAAATTGGTTCACTTCTAGATTCTTCATTTTCTGAGGTTTTAAATCATTATAGTAGTTCTAGAAAAATTATTTTGGTAGATGAAAATACGCATGATCATTGTTTAGAATACCTAATTACTGCTTTCAATGGATTGGAAGATGCAGAGGTAATGCTTTTGCCTTGTGGAGAAGAAAATAAGGTAATGGAAGTTTGTTTCCAAGTTTGGGAGGCTTGGTCCGAATATCAAATTGGGAGAAGAGATTTAGTAATAAATTTAGGTGGCGGAATTGTTACCGATATGGGTGGATTTATTGCATCTATTTATAAAAGAGGATTAGATTTTATTCAAATTCCAACATCTCTTTTGGCAATGGTGGATGCCTCTATTGGTGGTAAAACGGGCATTGATATGGGGAATTATAAAAATCAATTAGGTGTTTTTTCAAATCCTAAATATATTTTTATTGATCCTGGATTTCTAAAAACTTTGCCAAATGAAGAAATTAGAAATGGATTTTCAGAGATGATTAAACATGGATTGATTTCAAGTAAAAGTCATTGGGAAAAATTAAGGAATGTTGATTTGACAGATTTCACTCAAATTACTGAATTAATTGTTGAATCGGTAAACATAAAAAATCAAATTGTCAAAATCGATCCTTTTGAAAAAGGAGAACGCAAAAAATTGAACTTTGGACATACCTTTGGTCATGCATTTGAGGGCTTTTTTTTGGGAGAGTTGACTTACCTTCCCCATGGACACGCAGTCGCCATTGGAATAATTGCAGAATCATTTATTTCTTGGAATCGCGCCTTGATTTCAGAGGCAAATTTTTTGGAAATTTTGGATTCAATTTTAAATTATTTTGAAGTTCCAACTATAGATTTGAATTGGACTGACCCTATTTTTCAACTGATGCTTAATGACAAGAAAAATTTTAATCAGGAAGTAAAATGTGTTCTTTTGACTGACTTAGGACAAAGTATTATCGATCAAAATATCACAAGGAAAGATTTGGAGT
>JBFYPS010000301.1:0-4984 GCA_041303135.1 Crocinitomicaceae bacterium
GAATGGCCAAATAGAAATCCAAATCGACTGCCAAATACAAGTTATTTCCGTCTCTCTTGAAATTTGTGTTGTTAGACAATTCAAATGTGATTAATAAATCTCCATTTGGACCACCATTTGCTCCTGCTCCACCATGGCCAGCAATCTTGATTGTTTGACCGTTTTCTATTCCAGCGGGTATCGTTAATCGTATACTTTTACCATTAACTGTAATTGTTCGTTTGTGTGTTTCAAAAACATCTTTCAAATCGAGATTTAAAGTTGCATTCAAATCTTGACCCTTGAATTTAGATTGTCGTCCGCCTCGATTGGCACTTCCACCAAACATAGATTCAAAAAAGTCTGAAAAATCTCCGTTATCGAAACCTTGACCTTGATTAGAATAATTTTGATTAGCGCCTTGTGATTTTCGTGCATTTTCATAAGCTTCACCATGTTGCCAATCCTTTCCATATTTATCGTATTTTTTCCGATTCTCAGGATTACTGAGCACTTCATTTGCTTCGTTGATTTGCTGGAATTTCTTGTTTGCAAGTTCATCGTTCGGATTCAAATCTGGATGATACTTTCTCGCAAGTTTTCTATAGGCTTTTTTTATATCCGCCTCCGAAGCTTGTTTATCGATTTCTAAAAGTTTATAATAATCAATAAATTCCATTTCTAATTAATTTAAAACCAATGCTTATGCACTAATTCCAAATGTAATCAAAAATTAAAAAAATATCAAGTAAAAAACATACAATAAAGTATAATTTCAAGCAAAAAAAATGTCCGATAAAAACTTACCGGACATTAAAACTATTGAGTTTTTATTAGTGAATTATTACCATTTTTGTTGCCTTAGAATATTTTCCTTCCGATAAATATCTAACTGTATAAATTCCTTGTTCTAAATCGTTTGTTGCAATGGTAACTTTGTTTGTCAATTCATTGATTAACTTCTCTCCTACTTGTTTTCCAGATTGATCAAACCAAACAATTCGTCCTTGATTGATTGGATTTCCAAATGAAATATAAACTTGTTCATTAGCAGGATTTGGAATTGTTTTTATTTCTATACCTAATTCATCAATTCCTGAATCATCAATCACTGTATTGTAAGAAATTTTAAAATCATCAAAATAGAAACCATCACCTACCGTTCCATTGTCTGCTTTCAAAATAAATCTGATAGAAATTGTTTGACCGATATAGTCACTTAAATTGATTTCCTCTAAAACCCAAGTAGTTTGAACGCCATCATAAACAGGTTCTCCTTGTGGTTGTACACTTCCATTTGAACTTGTTCCTGCATTGGTATAAAGTCCACATTGACCGATCCAAGTTGCACCATTGTCTGTAGAAACTTCCATTCTTGCATAATCATAATCGGCCTCAATGTCCCATTTTGCATAAAATGTAACTCCTGCTCCACTTACATTTGTTAAATCAATCGCATTGTTTAAAGTGTAAATTTTTGTCGCACTGTTTGAATAATTTCCTGTTGGACTATCAGTAAATGAGGTTGTTGGTGAAACATAAGCAGCGGTTGTAGTACTGAAATTTCCTGTCCAATTGGTTGTAGCAGATGCATCATCAACAAATTGAAGTGTCAATGCACCAAATGATTTTACAATTGTATCGTGTCTAATCCAACCATTCATGTCTGTATTCAACACATACTTAACTACATCTCCAAATTGAATTGATGGATTTAAAACATAAGAAATTGTTCCAGTTTGTGTTCCCATCAAAGCCAAATTATAAGTTACCGCAGTACCTACAGATTGAATACCAGCAATTGGTGTAATTGAAACTATCACATTTCCATCCTCAATTCCTAATCTTTCAACTTGGTGAGAAAAATTTCCTGTAATCGTTTCAATAGTTGTTGCATCAGCATCGTCTACAGCATAATAGCGATGCGTTAAATGAGACAAAATCAAGTTTGGAAAAGTCATTTCTTGACAAATTCCAGTAATATCTGCTTGTGCAGGCCAAAAACCGTCAGAATCACTACCAATTTCTGGAGTCATTGCAAAAATCTGAGGCTTCGCTGTTAAGTCAACTTTGTACATGTAGTCATCTGAATCCCCCGAAGCTGGATAAAGTGCAGAACTTTTCATGTTTGTGTAGCCATTATATTTGACCATGTGCGCAGTAAAAGTGTTGAAATAGTCATGATCTGCAGCAAACTCAGCAGTTGTTGTCCCGATAGGAAATAAAATATCATCGGCATAGGTATGTGCGTTGAAAGCATATTGAAAATCTCGATTTTCACAAAACCATTTTATTGCTTGATTTTCTGGTTCAGAAAAAGCGCTTGTTCCAGGATAAGTATCTCCAGAAGGATTTGCGCTAACACCAGTTGTATTCCAACCATATGAATAATTTCTATTATTATCTACACCATAGGTATTTCCACCAAAACTGTGGCGATTTTTTCTCCACATTCCACCACCGTTTGGATTAGTTGTTTCATTGTAAACATAACCGTCAGGATTCACCATCGGAACAAAATACATTTCAGTATTATTCAATAAATAAGCAATTTCTTCACTTGTTGAATAATTTTCAAGTACATACCACATGTAAAAAATCAATTGAGAAAGTGATGCTGGTTCCCTTGCATGGTGAATCGCTGAATATAAAACCTCAGGTTCTGTTTCATCTGAATTGGGATTATCAGAGATCTTCACAAAATAAATTGGGCGATTTCCAACAGTTTGAAAAGTTGAAATTGGTGCTTTTATTGTAATTAAATTAGGATATGTTGCGGCCATTTCATCCAATTCAGCCAAAAATTCTGAATATGTATAATACCCCCCCATAGAACCAAGATTAAAATGTGTTGGCACGACCGGCGTAAAACCAGATGCAGCAGTTGAAGTACAACTCGCATTTTTTTCTATCATTGGTTGATTTTCTTTATTTCGATCGACATAAAATTGTTGAACATCCTCAATCAAAACTTCAAATTGAAATCCATTTTCTGTCATGATTTGCATTTCATAGTTTGAAAAATCACTGATAAAAAAAGTGTTCAATTTTGTTGTTCCATGATCTACGGCAACGCCTAATTCGGCTAATTTTTGTAAACCTTTAGAATCAGTAAAAATTTTACAACGGGAGTAATTTTGAGCGTAAAAAACGCTAAACGTGAGAGATACGAGGAGAGTCAATATCCATTTCATAGAAATAATTTTAATAGTTTAGACTAAAATTACACAAATGAATTGAATATTCTATTTAAATTAACAATTATGGATTATTTGCTGTTTTAAATTTATTCTTTCCATTTAAAAGTACTCATCATTTTGTATAAGTCTTGTTTTAAATAGTCTAAACTAGGTCTTAATGAATCATAATTTGGAGCGGCATTTATATAAACAACTCCACTGACAAATCTGCTTGTGGAATCAGTTAAGTAAAACTGAAATGGGGAAGCAACATCACCTTGAAGTTCAAAAAAGGTTCCAAAAACACGGTCATTCGGCCTGATAAAATTGGTGTCTTCAATTGCTAAAGCTTTAACCTTGTGTTCATCGACTTTATTTATAGCGAAATTTACATAATCCGCTAAAGGATTTTCCATTTGAATATATGAAAAATGAATGATTCCGTTTAAAGGTCCCAAATCAATGTCTTTGTGGCAAGTTAATTGTCCTTTTTCATCAGTAACAGCTCTTATTTTGAAAATCTTAGCAGCTTCGAACTCATAAGGGCAAGATTCTGAAAAAAGAACGTATTCATGTTTTGGCAAATTTAAACGCAAATAAGTTGGAGGTTTGGGAATCGAAATGGAATCTTTGCAGCTGAAAAGAATTGTACTTACAACAAGTAAACTGGCAAATTTCAATATTTTATGTTTTGTGCTTTTCATTTAATAATATTTAATCTGAATCGATTATTCAATTTTGTCAACTACCACTTTCACAGACTTGATTCTTCTCTTATCTGAAGAAACGACAATCAATTTATAATTTTCAAATTTTATAAACTCATTGTTTTTCAATATTCTTCCCGATTGTTCAATGATAAATCCACCTATAGAATCTGATTCACCCTTTGCTAATTCAAATTCTTTTCCATCAATTTCAAGAACTTTGTAAAGATCAACCAAAGCCGTTCTGCCTTCAAAAATAAAGGTATTTGGCGAAATTTGTTTAAATCCAACAACATCTTCGTCAAATTCTTCTGTAATATCGCCAACAATTTCCTCCAATACATCTTCGAGAGTAACGATTCCGCTTCCTCCACCATATTCATCCACAACAATGGCCATGTGCATTTTCTTTTCTTGAAAATCTTTCAACAAATCGTCAATCTTTTTATTTTCAGGCACAAAGAAAGGTTTTCGTATTAATTTTTTCCACTCAAATTCAGCTGATTCACTGATATGAGGCAATAAATCTTTGACATACAGAATTCCTTCCACTTCGTCAAACGATTGTTTGATTACTGGAATTCGAGAATAACCAGCATCTAAAATCGTTGATAAAACCAAACGAAAATCAAATTCCTCTTCTAAATATACCACTTCCATTCTGGAACGCATGATTTGTTTCACATCTGTATTTCCAAATTTGATTATTCCTTCCAATATTTTCTGTTCCTCTTCTGAAGTTGATTCTTCTTTTGTCAACAAAATAGCTTGTTCTAATTCATCTGAAGAAATGGTAACACCTCGACGTTTGGCATATTTGTGTATAATTCTTGTTCCATTAACCAAAAAACTCTTCAACCAAGAAAATGGAGGTAAAGAACTTAAAGTATTCAATGGAATGGCCATTAATTTGGCAAATAGCAACCCATTTTTGGTGGCATAAACTTTTGGAATAACTTCGCCAATCAACAGAATCATGAAAATAATTGAAATCACTTCAACAATTGAATAAAATGAAAAAGGAGATTTAACTGTAATTCCAAATAATTTATTTACAAGCGAACTTGAAAAAATAACAATGGCAACATTAAGAAAATTATTAATAATCAATATAGTAGC
>JBFYPS010000302.1:0-9123 GCA_041303135.1 Crocinitomicaceae bacterium
AAGTAAAAACTAAAAGTGCAGATTGTAAATTAGCAAATTGCAAATTAGCAGATTACAAATTATTATATTACTTGTAATCTATTAATTTTTCAATCTGCCAATCTGCCAATTTACAATCTGAAAATTAAAATTAAATGATAAAAATTAAAAACTTACACGCCTCAATCGATGGCAAAGAGATATTGAAAGGTTTAAACTTGGAAGTGAAAGCTGGAGAAGTTCATGCAATCATGGGACCAAATGGTGCTGGAAAAAGTACGTTGGCGTCGATTCTTGCTGGTCGTGAAGAATATGAAGTGACTGACGGTTCTGTTGAATTTGACGGCAAAGATTTGTTGGAAATGGCGACAGAAGATAGAGCGCGTGAAGGAATGTTTTTGGCGTTTCAATATCCAGTTGAGATTCCTGGTGTTTCGAATGTAAATTTCTTACGTACAGCATTGAATGAAATTCGTGAATACCGTGGCGAAGAACCGATTTCAGCGAAAGATTTCATGGCTTTGGTTAAAGAAAAATCTAAAATCGTTGAATTGGATGCTAAATTGGCTTCACGTTCAGTGAATGAAGGATTTTCTGGCGGTGAAAAGAAAAGAAATGAGATTTTCCAAATGGCGATGTTGAATCCAAAATTGTCAATTTTAGATGAAACTGATTCAGGATTGGATATTGACGCTTTGCGTATCGTTGCGAATGGTGTGAATACATTGAAATCGAAAGACAATGCTTCCATCGTTATCACGCATTATCAGCGATTATTAGATTACATCGTTCCAGATTTTGTACACGTTTTATACGATGGTCGCATTGTGAAAACGGGTCCGAAAGAACTCGCTTTGGAATTGGAAGAAAAAGGTTACGATTGGATCAAAGCGGAATTCGCGCAATAAGAAAAGAAATGATTGAAGATTTAAAATTTGAGATTGAAAATTTGAACATTGCGTCTGATGTCAATTTCGTTTTACCCTTGGCAAATAGAAGTCGCGCTGCTGAAATTCTGCAAACGCTGGAATATCCGACAACCAGAATGGAAGCTTGGAAATATACGCGCGTTGCAAAAATCAAAAACACTACTTTTTCTATTTCCAAAACAGCCAATGAAAATTTGGATTTGGCGCCTTTTTTGATTCCAAATTTACAAGGTTCAAGAATCGTTTTTGTGAATGGATTTTACCAAGAAAAACTATCGGTTGTTGAAGTTGAATCAGGAATTTCGATTTCTCCAATGAGTCAAAATCCTGCTTGGGCGACTTGTTATGTGGATTCAATTGTTCCACTGGATGGTGAAATATTCAATGCAATGAATTCATACACAGCAACTGACGGTGTGGCGATTCAAATTGCGAAAAAAGCAAATATTCAACAAAGCGTACAAGTGATTTTTATCAATTCTGGTGAAAATACATACGCTTCAAACAGAAATATAATCGTTTGTGAAGATTTTGCTTCAGCGCATATCAGCTTGGGATTTTTCTCTGAAAATGCAGTAAACTCTTTTCAAAATGTGGTTTCTGAAATTTTTGTTGGTGCCAATGCAAAATTGACAATCGACAAAATTCAATTGGAAAATGAAACTTCTTTCACGATTGCAACTGAACAAGTAAAACAAGAAAAAGACGCCACTTTTACAATTAATACGATCACTTTGGATGGCGGATTGGTTCGTAATAATCTATCGATTGCCGTTGACGGACAAAATTCTGAAACCAATTTATCAGGTGCGTATGTTTTGAAAGGAAAACAACATGTGGATAATCATACGGTTGTTGATCACAAAGTAGCGCATTGCGTTTCGAATGAATTGTACAAAGGTGTGATGGATGAAAATTCAACTGCTGTTTTCAATGGGAAAGTTTTTGTTCGAAAAGATGCGCAGAAAATCAATGCTTTTCAATCGAACGGAAATGTGTTATTGAGCGACAACGCGACAATCAATTCCAAACCAGAATTGGAAATTTATGCGGATGATGTAAAATGTTCGCACGGTTCTACGACAGGACAATTGGATGAAGAAGCAGTTTTCTACTTGCGTGCAAGAGGAATTTCTGAAAAATCAGCACGTGCCTTGATGGTTGCTGCCTTTATTGGTGAAGTGTTGGAAAAAATTGAAAATGAAGCAATTCGTGATTTTGTTGATCAAAAATTATTGGAAAAATTTGGTTGGGAAATGTCGTGAGGAGATTTTAGGATGTTAAGTTGTTAGGATTTTAAGAGGTTAGATCTAAAACAATAGACTAAAGACATTTTATAATTCTAAATCACCCTATTTTATTTATTTTCTTTTTACAATATTTCCTTGTAATCCACTGATTCAATTTATAAGAAAGAAATGCTGAACCTGCGCCGACAAATGCGCCTGCTAGGACGTCGCTTGGATAATGTACACCTAAATGCATGCGAGAATATCCAACTGAACTTGCCCAAACGAAAGAAGGAGCAATAACGTACCATTTCGGGAAAGCCAAACTCAATGAAGTTGCTGTAGCAAAGGCAGTTGAGGTATGACCAGATGGAAAAGACAAACTTCCAGCATCTGCTTGTTTATCTATGAAAGGATATGTTACAAATGGTCGATCTCGATTGATGGAATATTTCAATGCGGTGGTAATAAATCCATTCACAACAAAAGTTTCCGCCAAAAAAATGCCTTTGTTTTTGAGTGTGCTGTCTTTTTGGATTAAACCAATAGAAAAAACTACGATTGGAGCGCCAATACTGATGGGAGTAACGCTGTGCGTAATGACTTTGAAAGTTGGATCCAAGGATTTATTGCGGTCAACATTGATTGATTTTAGGAGATCAATATCAGCATTTTGTGTATATCCGATTTGATTTATTCCGAATGAAAAAAGTACAAAATTGGCAAGTAGAAGAAGATTGATTTTTTTTCTGAAAATGAGAGGTTTGAATGATATCATGCAAAGAAAATTTGGTGCTTTTAAAGAATTCGTTTTTCAAATGTATTGAAATCCAATAAAATAATTGTTGATTCGAGACAATAAATTCGAAATTCTCTGCGAGACTCTATAATTCAACTTACCTTTGCAGCATGGAAAATATGGAAGAAGAACGTCTTGACAAAATCATCATGCAACGCGGATTAATCACCACGCGAGTTCGTTGTGAAAAAATGATTCAAGAAGTTGGCGTTTTGGTCAATGGAAAATTAATCAATAAGCCAGGAAAAAAATTTCCTATCGATGTAAAAATTGAATTGATTGAAGACGAAATTCCTTGGGTTTCTCGAGGTGCACTAAAATTATTGCGCGCTAAAGACGCATGGAACATTGATTTTACCGATAAAACTGTAATGGATATTGGTGCTTCAACGGGTGGATTTTCCGAAGTTGCTTTGCATCATGGCGCTTCCAAGGTATTCTGCGTTGATGTTGGTTCGGATCAATTACACGAACGCTTGAAATCTGACAATCGAGTAGTTAATTTGGAAAAAACGCATGTAAGAGAATTGACAAACAATTTGATTACTGAACCGATTGATATTTGTGTGATTGATGTTTCTTTCATTTCACTTTCCAAAATTTTTCCTTTCATTCACGCTTTTTTGAAACCACAAGCGCAATTGATTGTGTTGGTAAAACCACAATTTGAAGTGGGCAAAGAAAACATTGGAAAAGGAGGAATTGTGAAAAATAAATCGCTGTATCCCAAAATGATAGAAGACATCAAGTCAGAAGCATTGAAAAGCAATTTGAACTATTTGAAACACATCGAATCACCGATTTTAGGTGGTGATGGGAACATGGAGTTTTTGATGTTGATGGAGAAAGTGAATTGAAACTGATTTTATCACTCAAATTTCACGTTTCCAATCCTTTTTTTATCTTTGTCTTCCTTAACTTCGCGGACTTTTGCACTATCAATTTGAAAAGAGATGAAGAAAATACAAATGGTCGACTTAAAGTCGCAGTATGATCATATAAAACCAGCTGTGGATGCGGCTATTTTAAGTGTAATCGAGAAGACTGAATTTATCAATGGTCCTGAAGTTTCTGCTTTTCAACAAGAATTAGAAAAATATCTGAATGTCAAGCATGTCATTCCATGTGCAAACGGAACGGATTCTCTTCAAATTGCCTTAATGGCAATGGGATTGAAGCCAGGAGATGAGGTGATTACACCTTCATATACATACATTGCAACCACTGAAGTAATCGCGCTTTTGGGATTAAAACCAGTTTTTGTCGATGTTGATCCAAAAACTTTTTGCATCGATCCTAGCAAAATTGAAGCAGCGATTACATCAAAAACCAAAGCCATTGTTCCAGTTCATTTGTATGGTCAATCGGCTGATATGGATTCGATAATGGCAATTGCTAAAAAGCACAATTTGTTTGTATTGGAAGACAATGCACAAGCAATAGGCTGCGATTATACGCACGATGATGGTCGTGTTTCTAAAACAGGTACGATCGGAGATGTTGGTTCAACTTCCTTTTTTCCATCTAAAAATTTAGGTTGTTATGGAGATGGCGGAGCACTTTGCACCAATAATTCGGATTTGGCAGTTGAAATGAAAAAGATCGCCAATCATGGTCAGAAAGTGAAATATGTTCACGAAGTGGTTGGCTGTAATTCTAGATTAGATTCTATTCAGGCAGCAGTGTTGCGTATCAAGTTGCCTTTGTTAGACAGTTATTGCGATGCTCGCAGAAAAGCGGCTGATTTTTACGATAATTATTTCGCGTCAATTGAAGGAATTATAACACCATATCGCGATCCAAAATCGAAGCATGTTTTTCATCAATATACTTTGCAGTTGGAAGGAATTGACCGAGATGGCTTGAGTAAATATTTGGCTGAACAAGGAATTCCTTCTATGATTTATTATCCTATTCCAGCGCACAAACAAAAAATGTTTGAATCTTTCGGATGTGAAAATCAAGATTTGCCAGTAACAGATTGGTTGACTAAAAGAGTTCTTTCATTGCCGATTCATACTGAATTAGACGAAGAACAATTGAATTACATTTGTGCACATGTTGCTTCATACGTAAACAAAAAGTAAAATGAATAAAATTGCCGTAATCGGAACAGGATATGTTGGGTTAGTTACAGGAACTTGTTTTGCTGAAACTGGAAATCAGGTAATTTGCGTTGACATCGATGCAAATAAGGTGGAGAAAATGAGAAACGGTGAAATTCCGATTTACGAGCCACATTTAGATGTCATTTTTGAAAGAAATATCAAAGCGAATCGCCTTTCGTTTACAACAGATTTAGCTGCTGGAATAAAGGATGCTGAGATCATTTTTTTGGCTTTGCCAACACCTCCTGGGGAAGATGGATCAGCTGATTTGTCTTACATTTTAGGTGTGGCGGATCAATTGGGAAAATTGATTACTGATTACAAAGTAATTGTTGATAAAAGTACGGTTCCTGTTGGTACAGCTGAAAAAGTGCATGCGGCGATTGCAAAAAATGCAACTGTCCCTTTCGCAGTAGTTTCTAATCCAGAATTTTTGCGTGAAGGATTTGCCGTGGATGATTTCATGAAACCGGATCGTGTTGTTATTGGAACTTCTGATGAGAAAGCGATGAAAGTGATGGAAAGTTTGTACAAACCATTTGTAAGACAAGGAAATCCAATTATTTTCATGGATGAAAAATCTGCGGAATTGACAAAATATGCTGCCAATGCATTCCTTGCGACAAAAATCACATTCATGAACGAAGTGGCAAATTTCTGCGAATTGGTTGGTGCCAATGTGGACAAAGTGCGTATCGGAATTGGATCAGACGAACGTATCGGGAAACGCTTTTTATTTCCTGGAATTGGGTATGGTGGCTCTTGTTTTCCTAAAGATGTGCAAGCATTGGTAAAATCAGGGAAAGAACAAAGTTTCAGTTTTGAGATTTTAGAGGCCGTGATGAAAGTAAATGAAGACCAAAAAACGGTACTTTTCCCAAAAATCAGAAACTTTTTTCGTGGAGATTTGAAAGGAAAAAAAATCGCCATGTGGGGATTGGCTTTCAAACCAGACACAGACGATATTCGCGAAGCTCCAGCTTTGTATATGATAGATGCATTGACTAAAGCTGGTGCAGAAGTGACAGCTTTTGATCCAGAAGCAATGAAAAATGTGCGTAATTTAATTGGAGACAAAATCAATTATGCAAACAATGAATACGAGGCACTTGAAAATGCAGATGCGTTGGTGATTTGCACCGAATGGGGAATTTTTAGAAATCCTGATTTCAAAAGAGTTTCAGAATTATTGATAGACAAAGTTATTTTCGATGGTCGAAATTTGTTCGATTTAGAGGAAATGACTGAAAAAGGATATTTTTATGCGAGCATTGGAAGGAATGCTGTAAATAATTAAGAAATGGAAAGAAAACGCATATTAATCACAGGTGCTGCAGGATTTTTAGGTTCTCATTTGTGTGATCGATTTATCAAGGAAGATTACCATGTAATTGCAATGGATAACTTGATTACTGGGCAGTTAAAGAATATTGAGCACCTTTTTCACTTGGAAAATTTCGAATTTTATAACCATGATGTTACTAAATTCATTCACGTTCCTGGGAAATTAGATTACATCTTGCATTTTGCTTCGCCAGCAAGTCCAATCGATTATTTAAAAATTCCGATTCAAACCTTGAAAGTTGGTTCGCTTGGAATTCACAATTGTTTGGGATTGGCGAAAGAAAAAAACGCACGCGTTTTAATCGCTTCAACTTCTGAGGTTTATGGTGATCCAACTGTACATCCGCAACCAGAAGAATATTGGGGAAATGTGAATCCTGTCGGTCCTCGTGGAGTTTACGATGAAGCGAAACGTTTTCAAGAAGCAATCACCATGGCGTATCATACATACCACGGTTTGGAAACACGTATCGTACGCATTTTCAATACTTATGGACCAAGAATGCGACTGAATGATGGTCGTGTTTTGCCAGCATTCATTGGTCAAGCATTGCGAGGAGAAGACATTACCATTTTTGGCGACGGTTCTCAAACGCGTTCTTTTTGTTATGTTGATGATTTGGTTGAAGGAATTTTCAGATTGTTGTTGAGCGATTACGCTGAACCAGTGAATATTGGAAATCCAGATGAAATTACAATCAGTGATTTTGCTGAAGAAATAATCAAATTAACGGGAACAGACCAAAAAGTAGTTTACCATGAATTGCCAATCAATGACCCAAAACAACGTCAGCCAGATATTACCAAAGCAAGAGCTATTTTGAATTGGGAACCAACGGTTGATCGCGCTGAAGGATTGAAAAGAACATATGCTTATTTCTTGAGTTTAACACCTGAAGAATTAAATAAAAAAGAACACAACGATTTCGATAAATACATCATCAAATGACAAATTATTTCGCACACGAAACTGCCATTGTAGATGCTGGTTGCAGCATTGGAAATGGAACTAAAATTTGGCATTTTTCTCACATCATGCCAGATTGTACAATTGGTGAAAATTGCAATATTGGACAAAATGTGGTTGTTTCTCCAGGTGTAATTTTGGGTAAAAATGTGAAGATTCAAAACAACGTTTCAATTTATTCGGGTGTTGAGTGTGAAGACGATGTTTTTTTGGGACCGTCTATGGTATTTACCAATGTTATCAATCCAAGAAGTGCGGTAAATCGCCGTGGAGAATATTCAAAAACAGTTGTAAAACGCGGAGCTTCAATCGGTGCAAACGCAACAATTGTATGCGGGCATGATATTGGCGAATTTGCTTTTATTGGCGCTGGAGCAGTGGTCACAAAACACGTTCCTGCTTTTGCATTGATGGTTGGAAATCCAGCGAGACAAATGGGTTGGATGAGTGAATATGGTATTCGTTTGGAATTTGATGCTGATGGAATTGCCGTTTGCAAAGAAAGTGGCGACAAATATCAACTATTGAATCAGACAGTTAAAAAAATTGAAAATGCATAAAGATCAAAAAATAAAATTTGCCGTTGTTGGTGCTGGACATATTGGTAAACGCCATGCGGAAATGATTAGCAGAGATCCAGAAGGTGAATTGGTTGCGATGGTGGATGTTCGTTCAGCTGAAGAATGTGACGCAACGCATTTCAATGTACCTTTTTTCAAGACCGTGGAAGAATTGTTGTCTTCAGGTTTGGATTTTGATGTTGTAAATGTTTGCACGCCAAACGGTTTACATGCTTCACAAAGTATTGCTGCATTGGATGCAAAAAAGCATGTTGTTTGCGAAAAACCAATGGGTTTAACGAAAGACAATTGCGAACAAATAATTTTCAAATCACTACAAATGTCTAAGCAGGTATTTTGTGTGATGCAAAATAGATATTCTCCTCCTTCTGAGTGGATTAAATCAGTTGTTTCGGATGGAATTTTGGGTGATATTTTCATGGTACAATTGAATTGTTATTGGAATCGAGACGATAGATATTACAAAAAAGGCGGTTGGAAAGGAACTGCTGATTTGGATGGAGGAACACTTTTTACTCAGTTTTCGCATTTCATTGACATCATGTATTGGTTATTTGGCGACATCGACAATATTCAAGGGAAATTTGCTGATTTTACCCACAAAGATTCAACTGATTTCGAAGATTCAGGTTTTGTAAGTTTTGATTTCATTAATGGTGGAATGGGTTCAATCAACTATTCAACTTCGATTGTAGATCAAAATTTAGAATCTTCTATGACTATCATTGGAAGCAAAGGAAGTGTGAAAATCGGCGGTCAATACATGAATGAAGTGGAAGTTTGTAACATTCCAGGGTATGAAATGCCAGAATTGGCACCTACAAATCCGGGGAACGATTACGGAGCTTACAAAGGATCTGCAGCGAATCATCATTATGTAATTTCAAATGTGATTGATACGATTAAGGGTCGAACAACTTCTACAACGAACGCTTTGGAAGGTTTGAAAGTAGTAGAAATCATAGAAAGAATTTACAAAGTTAGAAATGCTCAATTTGGAGAATAAATATTTAAATATATAAGATTAAATCGAAAGGAATGTGCCCAAAGCATGTTCCTTTTTTATTAGATTGTAACTTTTTATTTGTCTGAAAGTCTAATTAAAAAAAAGTTGAAATTGAACTATATGAAATTTTTTGTTTGCTCAATGTTCTTGATTTTTCAAGGATTTTTGAGCGCACAAGAAT
>JBFYPS010000303.1:0-3973 GCA_041303135.1 Crocinitomicaceae bacterium
GATCTAAATTTTGATTTTCAAGAATCAGATATATGGAATTGTTTAAATAATCTAAAATTTAGCAATCGAAAAATCCAAGAAACGTCAATTTCAAAAAACCAGGAATTAAACGATATATTTGATGAGATTAATAACAATATTACTGAAGGATTAACAAGATATAATTTAATTGAAAAACAAAATTTCTTTATAAATTCAAGAAAAAAAGTGTTTGAATATTTGGAATTAATGACGGTTTTAGAAGAAAAAATCGAAGAACAAGAATACTTAGACCTAAAAAACACAATGAATGATCTTAGTAGAATGTTGCTAAAACTAATTGTAAAAGATTAAATTGGCTAACAAAACGATTAATTCAACTATTTACTTTTTTCCACTTTAGTCAATGACCAATCCTCATCTCCACTTATCTAAAATTTTGAAAATGATTTTAATATCTGTCCAATTCTTACACTTTATCTTGCGTAGAAAGTGTTTTTCTAGATAAAAACAACCCGAAAAAGAAAGCAAAAAAGGTTACTCCCATTTGGGTTTCTAGGGTGTCTTCTACCAAAAACGAAAGACAGGAAATGGTGAGAAATAACAGCGCTAGCACATCTTTTTGGGTGTTGGCAAATTTCCAAAATTGAAACAAAATACCCATAAAAATCACCAATCCTGCAACGCCAAATGTGATCATGTAACTCAAATATTGATTGTGAGTTCTGTATCTATTTTCCTTCGTAAGTGGCGATTTATCAAGGTTATACTGCATTTGAAAAGCCAAGTTGATATCTCCTGCTCCTACTCCATACAACCAATTTTTTTTCAAAATTTTCAAGCCCGTTTTCCAATAAATAAATCTTTGTGAAATACTTTGTCCATTTGGGTCATTGGCATATAATAGTTCGTTTTTGAGTCCTGATAATCGATCCATGAAACCGCCATTGGTAGCCAAAACAGTTGGAATTCCATTCTCAATATTGCGAATGTCTTCTTGGGTCAATTTACGAATCGCAGCGCCATCTTTGTAAACACCTTTTGAAGTTAGGTAACGAATGATAGTCGCTTCCATTTGTTGTCCTTTTCGGTCTAAAGAATCATAAGGAAAGGTGGATCTTTGGTTCCAATTTTCTTTCATTTCTTCTTGACAAAGGAAAAAGTACATGGGATATCCATTCTCCAATTCAAGATTGTCCCAATGATAGAAATAACGGTTGCCATCTTCTGTCAGCCAAGGCAGTTTGTCTAAAGAAATTTTCAATTTTTGTGGCTGGAAAAAAAAGTACATTCCTACGCCAATGAAAATGGCAATCAAGGCACCCAAAGAAAGAGTAATTGCCGTGAAAATCTTGTTTTTTCTTCTCACCACCTCGACAATCAAGATGGCAATCACAACGCCAACAAATGTCATCACGCCACTGAGAATCTGCGCGTAGTAGGTATAAAATGCAAACCAGAAAAACAACAATGTCGCCAACCATTTGACATTGATTTTTGAATAAAAAATCCAGGCGATGCAAATACTCGCCGCCATTGTAATCATCAACGCATATCGGATGTGAGAAATCAGCAGCGACATACCTCTAATGTCATCATACACGTGATTTCCCCACCAATGCTGATAACTTCCAAAGTTATAAAATGAGGTAATAAACATGACCAAAACAAAAGCACCCAACAAACGGATTTTATGCGTATTGTTTTTCAAAGGTTGCGCAACAAAAACCAGTGGAATCGAATAAAGCGGCAATTTGGAATTCAAATCTACTAATGCAAATTTGATGTCCCAAGACCATAAAAAACTAACTAATTGAATAATTAGCAGAGCAAACAACCATTTCATTGCCTTGTTTTGACGCAGATTTTGAAAATATTGTTTGAAATTTCCTTCCAGAATCAAAACCAATAAAATCCACATGGAAGCAATAGACAAAACAACTTTACTCAAGGGAAGTCCAACAGCCAAGCCTAAATATCCAAAAAAAAGTAAGTTGTGGTAAGTATTTACACCCAAATATTTACTCAGCATATTATAGAATCAGTGAAATAGAACAAAAGCAACGCACAAAAACAAAGCATGAATTTGTGCTAAAAAACAGAACGTTTATTTTTTCAAAATAGTGTTATATTCTTTGGTGTTTTTTAAGATTTCTATCGCTTTTTTCAAATAATCATCGTTTCTAAAGGCGTCAATCGTTCTTCCCTTTTGGTAATAATATCTTGAAACGATTTCATTTTCAATGATTGTTTTAATTTCTTCTTTGAATTTTTCCAAATCTCGCTCTTTAGACGGAACGACTTTTTTCATCAATTCTTCATACTGCGTTTTGGCATCGTCAAAATAACCTTCTTCTTCGGCGGTCTCTTTCATTTTCTTCAACATTTCTTCCGAAGCGGTTGAATAATCAAAAGTATCTTTAATGGCCAAAAGTTTAAATGCTTCATAATCTGCATCACTCAAGGTGAATTTTCCAGCTTCAGCAATTGTTGGATGGCTGTAAAAATAATCTGTTGCATAATTGAACACCAAATTGTTTCCGACCAACATCGCTGTTAAACGGCTGTATTCTTTTTCTTTGATGATAATTTCAGGCTCTATTCCTCGTGCGTCAATTACATCTCTTCCGTTTACCGTTTTGAAAACTTTGATCAAAGAATCTGGAATTGCTTTCGCTTTTTGTCCTGCCTCTTTGTCGTAATATTCTAAGCGTTGCACGCATCTTCCTGAAGGTGTATAATATTTAGCGATGGTCAATTTGATTTTTGAACCATACTTTAAATCGTAAGTTCTTTGCACCAATCCCTTTCCGTAAGAAGTGTTTCCAATAATTACAGCACGGTCTAAATCTTGTAAACTTCCTGCCACAATTTCACTGGCAGAAGCAGAACCTTCATCCACCAAAACAACCAAGGGAATATTTAAATCTACTGGTTCTTCCAATGTTTTGTAAACACGATTTTCTTCTTCCACTCTTCCTTTGGTTGTAACAACAACTTGACCTTTTTTGACAAATAAATTGACAATTTTTACTGCTTCAATCAATAATCCACCGCCGTTTCCTCTTAAATCAAGCACCAATTCTTTCATTCCTTTGGATTTCAAATCGAGCACCGCAGCTTTCACATCGGCAGCTGTTGTTGGTTGCATGAAAGTATTTAAGTTGATGTAGCCAACAGTTTCCGAAACCATTCCAGTGTATGGAATGTGTGGAATTTTGATTTCGTCTCTGGTGATTGGAATCGTTACTTCATCTCCATTGTTTCTTAACACTTTCACTTGAATCGTAGATCCTTTTGGTCCTTTCAAAGAAGCAGAAACATCATCGCTCTTTTTGGCTTTCATGTCGCGACCGTCGATGGAAAGAATTTTATCTCCCGCTTTCAAACCGGATTTTTGCGCTGGATTTCCTTCGTATGGTTCAGCAATGTAAGTGTAGTCTCCAATTTTGCGAATCACTGCCCCAATTCCTCCGTATTGTCCAGTAGTCATCAACAAGTAATCTTCCATATTGGATTCATGATAATACACTGTGTAAGGATCCAATTCCTTCAACATGGCATCAATCGCAAATTTGGAAAGTGTTCCAGGTTTTGGTTCATCTACGTAATACATGTCCAAATGCTGATAGATTAAATCCATCAACTCCATGCTTTTGATTACTTCAAAACCATTAGTTTGCGCTTGTGATTGAAACGAAAAAAGGGAAATTGTAAAAACCAGAATGAGGCGAGAAAACTTATTGATCATATTTTTAGTAATTATAATTCATTAGTAAATTTGAGAAGTAAACTTTCCATTTTACGTAAAAGTAAACTGTATTCCATTTCTTCTTTGTTGGTGTACACCAAAAACAACGCCATTTGCTGTTGATTTGTTGTTAACTTCTCTTCCAAAATTAATTTATTCTTTCGAAAAACCTCTTTCATCAATCTTTTTATGCGATTTCTGTCGTGTGCTTTTCGAAAAATCCTTTTAGGCGCAGAGATTACC
>JBFYPS010000304.1:0-3816 GCA_041303135.1 Crocinitomicaceae bacterium
GATTTATAATGCTTAAGTAATAAATTACAGAAAATCAACAATTTAAAACCTTTACTTGTTTAGATTCTTACGAGCTTGATGATAACGAAAATTCAATTTTAAAGAAATTTTAAAATGAAGACGAAACAATTTAGCTCAAATGATAGATTAGAAATAATCGATTATGTAAAAAATTACGATTTAACTGATGAAAGTTTGGTTTTCATTTTTGCAGATAAATCATTCTTAACTTCCGAAATTTCAGAAGCATTAAATCAAAAATTTGACGCAATTCCAATTATCGCTTGTTCAACTTCAGGAGAAATTGTGGCAAACAATGTATTGAATGGTTATCTTTCAATGACTACCGTTTGTTTTGAGCATACTAAAGTTCAAATGAGCAGTATTGAAATCAATGACATTTCAGATTCCTTTGAAGTGGGAAAAAAGTTGGTTTCCAATCTTTTAAAAGATGATTTGAAACACATTTTTGTGCTTTCGGATGGTATGCACGTTAATGGAACCAATTTGGTCGATGGGATAAATTCACTTACCAAAGGGAATATAACTGTTTCTGGAGGACTCGCGGGAGACAGTGTTCATTTTAATTCTACTTTGGTTTCAAATTTAGCTGGAAAATTTTCAGAAAAAACCATTTCTGCTATCGGATTTTACGGCGAAAAAATAAAGATTCAATGTGCCTCTGAAGGAGGTTGGGAGATTTTTGGCAAGGAGCGAATTGTAACCAAAAGTGATCAAAATATTGTTTTTGAAATAGACCACAAACCTGCATTAGAACTTTACAAGTCCTATTTAGGAGATAAAGCAAAAGATTTACCAAGTTCAGGGCTTCTTTTTCCACTTTCATTAGAAACAGCAGATGGACCAGTTGTTCGCACCATTTTGGGAATAAATGAACTAGAAAACAGCATTCGCTTTGCAGGAAATATTCCTATGAATTCTTCAGTCAAATTGATGAAAGCCAATATGGATTCCATTTTAAATGCTGCTGAATTGGCTTCATTAGAATTGTCAAAAAAGAACAATGAAAAGAATGGTTTAATGATTTTAATAAGTTGCATTGGCCGAAAACTTGTACTCAAACAAATTGTACAAGAAGAAGTTGAATTAGTCAAAAAATATTTCAATGACGATTTTTGCCTCACAGGTTTCTATTCCTACGGCGAGTTGAGTTCAAATAAATTAAATAATTGCTCTCTACACAATCAGACAATGACTTTGACACTTTTCACTGAAAATTAGGATTTTTATGCTTAACAATGATACACATAGACTACTAAAAAGACAAATCGCTACGTATTGTGGCGACCAGGAATATTTGGAAAAAATGTTGCAAAATCCAAAATTTGAAATGTTCTTAAAAGCCGTCGATCAAGCGTATTACGAATTTGATGAAGACAAAAAATTATTGGAAAATATCGTTCGTGAAAATCAAGAGGAATTATTCAAGATGAATGAAGAATTGGTTGAATTGAATACAAAATTGGAGCAACGGGTAGCAGAAAAAACACAACATTTAAACGATGCTTTTCAAGAACTTAAAGAAAAAGAAGTAAGAATTAGATCAATCATTGAAAACATTGCAGAAGTCATCGTTATTGTTGATGAAAACTATGTGGTTCAGTTTGTTAGCGAGAACTTTTATGAAGAAATTCAATTTTCGGAGGAAACGTTGATTGGACAAGATTTGAATCAATTATTAAGTGCTGATCAACTTGGAGACCTTAACAGAATTGTAAATTCAGGCAACACAGAAAACCCCTTTTTTCAAATCACAATTCCGCATGCAAAAAAGGATAATCAAAATTTTGATGCAATAATTTCTATCCATAACGAATATGATAAAAAGGAATTTATCATTACGCTTCGCAATGTGACAGAAATGCGAAAAATTCAAAACCAGATAAAAAATCAAAAGGAATTTTACGAAAATATTTTAGCCAATATTCCAGCTGACCTTGCCATTTTTGATTCGGCACATCGATATGTGTTTTTGAATAACAAAGCTATCCAAGACACAGAATTAAGAGCCAAAATTATTGGAATGACCGATTTTGAATATGTTCAATTTAGAGGTGGTTCACCTGAAATGCCTACATTGAGACATGAATTATTTTTGGAAGCAATTTCAAAAAAAGAGACAATTCCATTTGAGGAAAAATTAACGGATAAATTAGGAAACCCAAAATACATGCTTCGCCACTTCACGCCTATTTTTAATTCCAATAGCGAGTTGGAAAACATGATTGGACTTGGAATAGACATTACTGGACGCATATTGGCTGAGCAAAAGATCGAGGAATTAAATCAAAATTTGGAGGAGATAGTTTCGAAAAGAACCCATCAATTAGAACTTGCAATCAAAGAATTAGATGCTTTTGCATACTCAGTTTCTCACGATTTACGTTCACCTCTAAGGGCAGTTGACGGTTGGAGTTTAGCATTACTAGAAGATTACGGTGATTCTTTAGATGCACAAGCAATTGAATATATTTCAAGAGTTAGATCAGAATCTCAACGCATGGCTGAATTGATTGATGACCTTTTAAATTTGTCGAAAATCGGAAAGGTTCAACTAAAATTTAAAAAGATTGATTTTACAGCGTTTTGCCTCAAAATTATCAATAGAGAGCTAGAATCATCCAAGAGAAATGATTTTGAAATACTTGTCGAAGCAGGATTAAGCATTTTTGCGGATGAAAATCTTTTAGACATAATGATGACTAATTTGATAACCAATGCGATCAAATTTTCAAGTAAAGTCGAAAAACCAAAAATCACCATTGGACTAAAATTTCAAAAAGACCAATACAATGTTTATTATATCAAAGACAATGGAGCAGGTTTCAACAGTAACTTAACGCAAAAACTATTTGGTGCTTTCCAAAGAATGCACAAACAATCTGATTTTCCGGGAACTGGAATTGGATTGGCTACTGTCAAACGAATTGTAGAATTACATTCAGGCCAAATTTGGGCTGATTCACAAATAAATGAGGGCGCCACATTCACTTTTAAAATTTAACCGCATGACGACAAAAAAAATTGTACTTATTGAAGACAACAAAAGTGACATTGATTTGACCTTGAGGGCTTTTAAAAAAGCAAATATCGAAAACCCTATTGTCGTGCTAGAAGATGGAAAAGAGGCGCTTGATTATCTTTTTAGAAAAGAAAGTAATAATATCAATGAGATTGAGGAAGATCCTGAATTGATTTTATTAGATCTTAAATTACCCATCATTGACGGAATTGAAGTGCTGAAAGAAATTAGAAAAAATGAAAAAACACGTCATTACATTGTCATAATTCTAACTTCTTCCAAGGAGGAAACAGACTTGATAGAAAGTTACAATATGGGCGTAAATAGCTATATCAGAAAACCAGTAGATTTCAATCAATTTGTGGAAGTGATCAAACAAATTGGAATTTATTGGATTTTAATAAATGAATCTCCAATTTCAATCAATTAAACATATGAAAATTCAAATTTTACTAGTAGAAGACAATGAAAATGATGTTTTATTGATACAACGTCAGCTCATAAAATCTAATAAATCAATTAATTTTGTGCGAGTTGAAACCTATTTTGAATTGGTAAATGCACTTACCTACCACCAATTTGATCTCATTATTTCTGACTATAATCTCATTGGTTTTACAGGATTAGAAGTTTTAAAATTATTAAAAACAGAAAAAAAAGATATCCCCTTTATCTTGGTTTCTGGAACAATTGGAGAAGCAGCTGCGATTTCGATCATGAAAGCTGGAGCAAGCGACTACATCATGAAGGAAAACTTGATAAAGCTTCCTCAG